>JAZFQE010000095.1:0-4058 GCA_036444955.1 Gemmatimonadales bacterium | reverse complement strand
CCATGGAGTCGGGCGGCAACACCCAGATCGGGAATCTGTTCACCGGTTTGCTCGGCATTCTCACGATTCTGTTCTTGCTACCGTTTTTCGCGTCGCTGGCCGACGCCACACTGGCCGCTTTAGTCATCGTGGTGATGCTAGAGATTTCGGATGTCGGGTACTTCCTCGCCTTGTGGCGCGTGCGCCGTCTCGAGTGCGTTCTCGGCGTGGCAGCCTTCGCCGGGGTACTTGCATACGGAGTGCTGCCCGGCGTCATGATCGGGGTAGTACTGGCGCTGATAGTGCTGGCGGACCACATCCGCAGACCGCCGACTGCAGTAGTGGGCCGCACGCCGACCGGGGCATTTTTAGATGTTGATCACCACGACGATGCTAAAGAGATTCCCGGGATGCTGATTTGGCGCCAGTACGCGCCGCTCGTGTTCCTGAACGCACGCAGGCTGTCAAACGAATTACGTGCGTTGGTTCAAGAGCGCGAAAACATCCGCGTTGTCGTGGTCGACGGCTCCGCCACGTCAGGGGTCGACAGCACCGCCACCACCGCTTTCCTGGCTGCGCGCAATAACCTCGCCGCTGCCGGGATCGCGCTGTGGGTCGTCAACATACGAGACTTCACCTGGAACCGCATCACCGCCACGCTAGTGGCCGCCGGCGCGCCGATTCCGCCACGGTTCGATTCGCTCGCCGATGCCGTAGCCCGGTTCGAGCAATTCGGCGCCGCCGAGGGTGGATCCGATAGCTGATTCCAGAGTGGCCAATCCGGAGGTCGGGTGCCAACGAGCGAAAGGTGGAAAACAACTGACCTGATAGATGTAAGGGTTGCTATTTCTCGGTTAGTTTGATGTACAGAACATTCAAACGGCATTTTGCGTTGGCACCTCGGGATCGCAACCCCTAAAAACGCCTTTGGAACACCCCAGGCTATGACCAGCCGAATTAGAGAAAACTAAACCGAGGAGACTTTCACCATGGACATTGTGCTCGCTTTCATCAGTCTCACCATATTTACCCTCATGCTCTCCAACGGGGTCAACTACTCGTTTCAGCAACTCATCTCTCTGTCGCACGAGCGTGAAGTATTGCTCCGCTCGCTTCTCGCGGTGATCGTGCTGGTCCCCATAGGGGTAGTCCTCTTGTTGTGGGTGTTCGACTTACCGCCGGCCGTAGCGACCGGCCTGGCTGTGTTAGCCGCGGCGCCGGGGGCACCGCTCACAACCAAACGGGCCGAAATGACAGGGGGGGATGTGCCCTACGCCGCAAGCCTTCAGCTTGTGTTGGCTTTGCTGGCTGTTGTCGTTACGCCGCTCACCCTGGCTTTCTTTTACATACTGTTTGAGCTCGAAACCGAGCAGGTGACACCGTTCAAAGTCGCCTGGCAAGTCGCCACCGTAACGTTTTTGCCAGTGATCATCGGCGTGTTGCTCCAGCGCTTTGCACCGAGGCTCACCGAGCGTATCAGAAAACCTTTGCGTGTGCTCGCGAATATCCTGTTCCTTTTGTTAGTTGTCTTAGTGGTAATTATCCTAGCCCTCGCTCCCGAGGCGCGCATGATGCTACTAGTAGGGTGGACTTCTATTGCGGCGATGGTGATCATGGTATTGGTCGGCTTGATCGTTGGCCACCTGTTGGGTGGTCCAAAGCGGGAGCAGCGTTCTACCCTCGCCGTCGCCAGCATCGCGCGTAACGTCGGGCTCGCTATGTTTATCGTGGCCTTGAGCGATGTCGGGCAGAATTCTATGCCCACCATCGTGGTGTACATGCTAGTGGGGGTGGCCGGGCAGTCTCTCTACAAGATTTGGAGCAAACGCCAAACAGCTTAAGCCGTTCTGATTCACGGCAGGAGCACTAAGGACGCAGAGATTCTCTATGAGTCAGAAAGAGCCGCAAAGAGGGAATCCCGCAGACGTCTCCGACCTGGTGCGGAATTTCTACGAGAGGCTGCCGTATCCGGCGCCGATCACCGACCTGGATCGCTACCGGGACACCTGGATGAACCCGGAACGGCGGCGCGCATTATTTCACCTGCTGTTTCCGACCGAAAGATACTCGGGAGAGCAGGAGATACTAGTCGCCGGTTGCGGGACTTCCCAGGCCGCCAAGTACGCCCTGCGCGAGCCCGCCTCCCGCGTAACGGGGATTGATGTCAGCGAGACGAGCCTGCACTACACGAAAGAGCTTAAACGTAAGTACGGACTGAAGAACTTAGAGCTCCACCAACTCCCGGTTGAACGGGTCGAGGAACTTGGAAAAACCTTCGACCATGTCATCTGCACCGGGGTGCTCCATCACCTCGCCGACCCCGACATGGGCCTTCGCGCCCTCGGCAGTGTCCTCAAGCCACAGGGCGCAATGCACCTGATGGTCTACGCCGAATACGGTCGTGCCGGAATCTACATGATGCAGGAGTACAGCCGCCTGCTCGAGGTGAGTGCCTCGCCCGAGGACTTGCGTGATCTCGGCACCACGCTCACTGCGCTCCCTCCTGGACACCCAATTGCCTTCCTACTGGACCAGGCAAAGGATTTCAGCCACCCTGACGCGCTGGCCGATGCGCTCCTTCATCCCCAGGATCGCGCCTATACGGTGCCGCAGCTGCATGCATGGCTCCAGCGCTGTGGCATATCCTTCGGGCGCTGGTTCGAGCAGGCCCCTTATCTTCCACAGTGCGGCGTGGTGGCACAGACGCCACATGCAGCGCGTCTCGCTGCGCTTCCCGCGCCGTCGCAACACGCCGCGGTGGAGCTATTTCGCGGAACCATGACCAAGCACAACTTCATCGCGTACCGCGACGATCGTTCCGAGGAAAGCCAGCCAATCCGGTTCGACGGCGATCGCTGGCGCCACTACGTCCCCCTCCGTCTTCCGTGGACGGTGGACGTCCGGGAGCGTGTGCCTCCCGGTGCAGTAGCGGTCCTGATCAACCGGGCACACACTTACACTGACCTTATTCTCCCGATCAATGCGGTGCAGGAACGACTCTTCGGCGCAATCGACGGAACGCGCACCATAGGCGAGATCTCACGGATTGCGGCCGATGATTCCAAGGAGAAAGACGGCCTGGAGTTCACTCGCGCGTTCTTCGAGCAGCTCTGGTGGTACGACCAGGTTGTATTCGACGCTTCGCACTGATCCCCAAATGCGTTTGTGGCTAATGGTTAGATGCTCTTTACTATTCAGTTCTTTAAATCAAAAAATATTCGCTATATTGATTGGTTCTGCTACATTTGACTTTCAGCTAATACTATCTGATATCACTCTGACGTATTCTTTATGCGAATGAGGTGTGCGTGATGACTCGCTTCAAACGACGAATGCTGTACGGCTCGGGGCTGCTCGTGCTGGTTTTGCTTTGGGTGGGTGTCCTTGTCTATAGGCCTACACAATTAGCTTTACAACGCGCCGAATCCTTTCAATTCCGTCGTATGAAAGTGGCGCAGTTGGCTGAGCAAGGGACTTACCGGTTTTTTTACGCGACCAACCGACGTCCAGCACCGGATGACCAGTCCCTCGAGGGACGTTTCAGCAATGAACGGGAGGAGACGCTCAAATTCGGTTTCTTCGACACCAAACTTGAACCCACACTGGGTCTGGGTATGCTCATCAATCCGACCGAGTGGTTCCAAAATGAGGAGATCCAGCTCCAGGACGTGCGGGCGATGGACCGGGCAGCGTTTGTCAAGGAAGTACGAAAGCGCGTTCAAGCCTCCCCGTATCGATCGCTGCTGGTCATTGTACACGGATTCAGGGAACGCTTTCCCTCGGCGCTACGCAAGACCGCCTTCGTAGGCCACATCTTGGATATCAATACCCCCGTGCTGGTGTTCGACTGGCCCGGGAATCAGGGCTCGTCGCTGCGTGGCTACCGGCGGGCGGCTCGGGTGGCCGAGGCATCGGGGGCGGAGCTCGCCGCCACCCTGGAGCTGATCATTCGGGAAATCCGCCCTGCTAGGCTGTGGCTGCTCGCCAATAGCATGGGTGCCCAGGTGGTGGCCGATGCCTTCAGCGTGCTTTACCAGGAGGCAGACCTGGCCGATGCGGAAACCGAAATCGAGGATGTG
>JAZFQE010000094.1:0-5602 GCA_036444955.1 Gemmatimonadales bacterium | reverse complement strand
GACACCTGGCGCGCGATCAGCCCGGATTCCCCGCTTTGCTCGAGTGCTCCCGATGTTTCCCTATCCGTGTCAAATCTTACACCACGCACCGCTACGGTCTCTACTACTAGCTTCTTCCCCAGTAACGGCAGGATCGCTATATCCGCAACGATCTCGTCCACCTCGAACAGATTTGCTAGCGGCCTACCAGGATTCGTAACGGCCAGCTCACGCAGTACTATCTCGCCTCTTGCAAGACTCACCCTGGCCGCGCCAAGCTCTACTTTCGCGCCCACGAGTTCTGAGCCAAGCCTTTCAATGCCGTGTTCCACCGCCACGTCGAGATAGAGAATCCAGACGAGGGCGCCCAGAGCAAGAAGTAGACTCAGCGGGACAGCCGCTTTCAAGCGGAAAAACTTTAACTGCACCGCTCAGCTCGGTCGAAACATCCGGTACACGTCATAGATCTTCGACCCAAGGATCGCCTTTCCTAGCCCGGTCCTGCGAACGCGCTCATAAACGGTTGCGCGGTACTTGGCGACTCCCCACCTAGCTGCGAAAAAGAGCGGAACGGATGCCAGAAGCCAAAAGATCAAGCTGCCCAGCACAACGCTGTTATTGAGGTTGCCGAGAGCCAGCCCAGGCGCGTTGGAAACGGTTCTCCACAGGCTCCTTAGGGACTGTACGTCTAGCAAGAGCGACGAACCGAGGGCGTCAAAAAGGGGATCAAGCAGGAAGCCGATCGGTGCGAACACGACCCACCCCAACACGACCGCGGGAAGCGATACGTTCAGCAACAAGACGACACAGAAGAGAATGAGGTTGTGTAAACTAAACAGTGGTGTGAGGCCGAAAACGGAACCGATCGCTATCCCGGTCGCTACCTGGCCGGGTGTCCCGTCCGAATTGAGCGTCTTGATGATGCTGCGAAGTAACTTGATCCAGAACATGTGTTTTTGACGAGCTAACAGGACGGCAGGCTCTTACTCAATAGCAATCTCGGGTACAAAAAGTGGTGCCCGTTCGGTCTTGAACGCAGCGTGTTTCCGTTCTACAATAGTCCACGCGGTAAGAGCCGATCGGGCACCTACCAACAAGGTACACGGCAAACTCGGGACGTCAAATTGGACCGCACCGCCGCCCCCGGGCACCCCTCGCGGACGTGAATCACGTCCTCCAAGCCTGCTTTCCACGGATGTTTCAGCTGTCTGTGGAACGTCTCCCAAGCTGAAGCGCCGGCTTTACTTTCTCGGCAGGCACGATGGGACGCAGTCCGGCGAGCAATTCCAATTCTCCGCGATTCTTAATCGTGATCTTCTTGCGTGTTCCCTCGACGACGCCCTGGTCTACAAAGTTCCGGATAGTCCTGGACACGGTCTCCCTGGTCGATCCCACCATCTGGGCCATCGTCTCATGCGTCATTCCCTCCAAGCTCCACTGGCCATCCTTCTCACTCGCCATCCGCAGGATCAGTTGCGCCAACCTACCTGGCACGTCGAGCAACACAAGTCCTCCGATCAAGTTGTCGGCTTCCCTCAGCCTATTAACGAGCGCACGCAAGATACCGATCGCAATTCCAGGGATGTTTTCTATACACTTGTGGAAGGCCTCCCGATGGAGTATGAGAAGTTCCGAGTCTTCCATCGCTATGACGTGCGCCGACCGCGGCTCATTATCGAACAACGCCATTTCGCCGAAGAAATCGCCGCCACCGCGGGTGGAAAGAATCACCTCACGGCCGTCTTCCGCGGTGAGAACGACTTTTACCCGACCCGAAGCTATGATGAAGAGTGCATCGCCGGGGTCAGCTTCGAACACAATAATGCTTTTCTTCGGATACGCGCGCTGACGAACCGTGGTGGCCAGGCGTTCAACATCCTCTCCACGGAGGTGCGAAAAGAGCGGCACGGCGCGAAGCGTATCAGCAATCGACATTAGTTCAGATCTTAGTTATTAAGACTCGGTTCATTTCAATCTACATTAGCCTCCGGCTGTAAGATCGTCAATTGAACGAAGCATTATGCTGACCGATTTCATCGGCGGTACCTACCTGAGCTACAAACACCACGGATCTGGCCCGCTCTTGCCGACTCTCTCCCCCGCCTCCATGTTGTGAGTCGGCAGCTGAACCAGCCAGCGTTAGCACTCGAGGAGGAAGGACCATGCAGATAGACATCATCCGTGATTCAATCGGTAGTTTCGTTCAGGGAATCGCTGACTCCCTGCCACGAATCCTGGCGGCGATCGTCATCCTTCTGGCGGGGTGGATCGTGGCCAAAATAGCCAAAATGGCGGTGGGACGCGGGCTGAAATTGGTAAGATTCCCGGTGCTCGCCGACAAGGCCGGCATTGACGACTTCCTCAAGAAGGGGGGAGTGAAATACTCGGCAACCGACATGTTGGCGGTGTTGGTCTACTGGCTGATGATGCTCATCGTTTTGGTGATCGCCGTAAACGTGTTAGGACTTGAAGGTGCCTCGCAACTCCTGCAACAGATCCTACTCTACATTCCGAACATCATAGTAGCTGTCGTCGTTATCACAGTAGGTCTCTATGCAGCAAGCTTTGTCGCCGCGTTAGTGCGCACAGCGGCGGCCAACGCCGGAATCGAAGAGGCGGGCGTCGTGGCCGCGTTGGCGCGCTACGCGTTGATCATCTTCACGTTTGCGATCGCATTGGTTCAACTGAAGATCGGCGAGGAGATCGTGGCCAACGGCTTTCTCATCCTCTTCGGAGCCGCTTGCTTGGCCGCTGCACTTGCAGTGGGATTAGGAGCCCGGGAAACGGTTGCCAAATATCTCCGGGACAGATTCGGCAAGATGTAGCCGTAGCAGCACACCGAGACTCAGAAAAAGAGGGCGGCTCACTGGCTGCCCTCTTTGCGGTAGATAACACTTTCCCGGTGCTCAGTCCTCATATGAGATGCGGTAGATAACGCCCGCCTGGTCGTCTGACGCGAGCATCGAACCGTCAGGAAGGAACAGTACGTCGACCGGTCGGCCGGATGCGCGGCCGGCCCTGAGCCAACCGTCCGCGAAAACTTGGTACTCGACCGCCGTCCCTCCCTCGAGACGCACACGAGTGATGCGGTAGCCTATCGGCGGCATTCTGTTCCACGAGCCGTGCTCGGCTATGAAAATCTGTCCCCGGTATTGGGCGGGAAACGAGCCGCCCGCATAAAACCTCATCCCGAGAGACGCAACGTGGGGATCTAGATCCTGAACCGGGCGGGTGAATTCATCGCAACTGCGGTCTTCTCCGAAGTCGGGGTCGGGAGTGGAAGCACCGTGGCAATGAGGAAAACCGAAGTGAAGACCCGGTACGGGAGCGTGGTTCAGTTCGTCGGGAGGCTCATTGTTGCCCATCCAGTCTCTCCCATTGTCTGTAAACCACAGCTCCCCCGTTTCCGGATGCCAGGCGAATCCAATAGAATTGCGTACGCCGCGCGCAAAGATCTCCAGCTCACTTCCGTCGGAATTCATCCTCATGATCGTGCCAAGACGCTCGTCGTCAGGTTGGCACACGTTGCAGGGAACACCGACTGACATGTAGAGTCTCCGATCAGGCGCGAACCCGATGTATCGCCACCCGTGAAACCAACCGGTAGGGAAATCGTCTCTTACGACAACGGGCGTTGGAGGGTCAGCCAACCGTTCCTCTATGTCGTCGAAACGTATGATCCGATGGATCTCAGCGACGTAGAGCGCGCCGTCCTGAAACGCCACACCGTTGGGCATGTCGAGATCGACGGCGAGAACGAATATCTCGTCCACTCTGAAATCACCATCACTATCGCGCACCGCGTACACCGTACCGCTCCGCGTACCAACGAAGACACTACCGTTGTCGCCGAGTGCGAGGGAGCGAGCTCCAGCTACATCGCCAGCGTAAATGGCGATCTGGAAACCCGGTGGGAGACGGATGTCGTCGAGATCGAGGCCAGCCGGTATCCGGGGATAGCCGACAACTGCGAGGAGAGTGAGCAGCGCAGCTAGCACGGCACCACCGATCTTGGTTCGTAGGCGCATCTTTTGGTTCCGCGTTTGTGGTGGCTAGGGCGGATTCAGCACTATATACTTTGTTTCACAAAGTACTTTATATATACCAAAGGTCAAGGCTACTCGGCCACACCTTGTCCCGGGGCGAAATACATTTGCAGCATCAGGATCGTGTCCATGTATCCGTGGGCGAGAATCATCACCCACAGATTCCGCTTAACGACAAGGTAGGACACGCCGAGGGCCAATCCCATGAAGCCCGTCTCGACCATCCCGAATAGTCCCCAGTCAAAGTGAACCAGGCCAAACACTACGGCGCTGATCACGACGGCCAGTCTCCATGCCGCCTTGCCTCCCGACCCTAATTCCGCAATTCGGTTGATCAAAAACCCACGATAGATGACCTCCTCACCGAACGAGGCGACGATATAGACCCCCACCAGGGTGAGGATCAACATCGGTAGGTTGCCGCGCAGATAGTTGTACCCGCTCATGTCGGCGCCTTCCGGCATGCCGAGGATGTTCGCCATCACGATCGCACCCACCACAAACGCAGCCAGCGCAGCAACAAAGACAACGAGGGACATCCAGACGGCACGGATGATGGTGCGGCGACTAGCGAGGCGTAAACTCAATCCGAAGTGCTCCCAACCTTGCCCGCGTAGGCGCAGCCCCAGCCACACGGTGACGAGCATCAGCACGTTGGCCACCCAGACAACGCCCTGACGCGCGATGGGATTCTCCCCAACCAGCGGTCCGACGCCCATGATCACGATCAGGGCAACGACAAACACGCCCACGAGCTCTCCCACCTGCGCCAGCTTGTTCGTAAGAAGCGCTCGCCCGAGTCCCGTCACCCTTGCGTTTCCGCGAATCGAAAGATTCAGCGAACCCGAATCCACACCCGCCGCCAGGTCTCGTCATCGCCGATGATCAGGGAGTCACCGACGACGCGGAAGGGGAGGTCAGCGTCAATGCCAATGAGGTTCGGTCGCGTGGAGCCCACGATGTGATAAACGCTCTCGGCCCGCGCGGCATCGACTGAATACGTGCCGAAGGCGCCGTAGTAACCGTCGAACAGCTCGCGCAGAGAGGCCAGAGCAACGCTGTCTGGTCCCACCGCAATGGACCGCATGGGCGGTGTCCGCATGATCTGGACCGAGAAGTGCCCCGTGGCATCGTGCAGGAAGTAGCCCACTGGATGCGGACCGAATTGCTGGGTGAGCGCACCGCTTGAGTCCCGATCCCAGTGCTCGACCAGGCGCCAGGTACCGACAAGAGCGTCGGGAGACACGGCCTGGTCTTGAGCCGCTGCCACCTCAGCGCCGAAGCCGGTTGCGCAAAACGCGGCACACACGACAACCAGCACTGATGGGGTTGCTGGGCGGTGATTCATAGTGACCTCCTGAAGTGAGTGCGAGGCTGTCTAACGTCTTAGCTGAGCGGCAGACCCGCCGCGGTTAATTAGTTGCACTATATTCATATTCTGTCCGCTCCAGCGAGTTGTTAGGCGTCATGTCAGCTACGAGATCAGTTTCCTAACCTACTGAGATTCAGCTGGAGCCGAATTGCTGCTCCACATAATGTGACTGATTCGCCAGGTCCCGTCCCCCTGACGTCGAAAA
>JAZFQE010000093.1:0-2195 GCA_036444955.1 Gemmatimonadales bacterium | reverse complement strand
ATCCATTCAGCTCTAGTCTCGCGGGCCAGGGCGCTGCGGTACGCTGTTCTTGCTTCCTCCGCATGATCGGTCCTGGTGTAGACTTCGGCGAGGTTCTCCAAAGCGTATAGCGACCACGCGGATCTGCCCTCCGAATCGAGCTCGACAGCTAGGCGATAGGAATTGATCGCCTGTTCGCCCTGTTCGCGATTCCAGTGGGCAACCCCCAACCAGTAGTACACTTCGACGTCCGCGTTTCGCCGCTCGGCAGCCTGCTTCAGGAAGCGGATGCTCTCCTTGTACCTGCTTGCTGCCAGGGCTTTCTTCCCAAGGCGATAGAGTTCCTCGGCGCTCGGTCTGGAAATCTCCGTTGGCGGGTCCCAGTTCGCTCCGTCGCGCAGTTGGATCAGAGGCTCTGCAAAGACAGGCCATGGCCAAAGAGCTACAACACAGAGAAACCCGCGCGCCAGCCACCCAATGTGTTCTTGCCGTCTGGTCTGGGCGATCGACATGTGGATTCGTCTTTCGAGATCTAGACTACAGCGCCCCCGCGAGATGTCGCGAGAGCGCTGCGAACAAGGAGGACAACGAGGCTTCATTCATGTCAACATTCTTACGGCGTCGCGACAGGGTCGGCATGCCGAATTACGATCCACGTTTCTTGCCACCGCAGGGGTTGCACGGGTTCTTGGCCTTTGCGCTGCGTGGGTTGCAGGGGTTGCACGGGTTGACAGCGTTTCCGGCGGTGGGGTTTGTGTCGCTGGCGAACGCACTCACCTCGATGTGGACGGTTTCTCCGACCTTTGATCCTATCAGATCCATGCTCTCCGGGCCGGTGATATTGAAGGTTGCCAATCCCAGGCTGATATCTGCGCGCACGCCCAGCAGGTTGCCCGGCATCTTCATGCGTGTCTTGTCGCTCTCACGCATAAACGTGATGCGGGCGGGAACGCTGACGTGTCTCGTCTGGCCGTGGATGGAGAAGGTTCCGCTGAGAGTCATGGTGTAAGTCTGGTAGTCTCGCGTGTCCTTTATTCGATGGACCTTCGTCCCTGACTCGACCGTGAAGATGATGTCCGGATACCTTGCAGCGTCGAGCCACATTTTGCTCTGCAGGTGCTCGTCGCGGAGCGGGATACCGGTGTCGAGGCTTTTGACCGGAACCTTGAAGAACCCCCGCACACCGTTTCGGGGATTGTCCGGATCAAATACAAGGTACCCCACGATCTGGTTCGTGGTGCCGACGATATCCTCGAGGGGCGCCTCGCTGGTGAAGGTCACCTGATTGCGCCCCATCGCGTCGGCGATGTAGAACACTGTGCCGTGCTTGGCATGGCAGGGGTTAACCGGCACGAGCTTCGGCACGGCCATCTTGCCGCCGCACGGGTTACAGGGGTTGCACGGGTTGGCCTGGCCCATGGCAGTCGACGCAACCATGGCCAGCCCCAGCATGATGAACAGAAGGTAAAAAGCACGTTGCATTGCATTTACTCCTTACGTTTGTGACGGACCTGAAGAATTCAATACTGGACGCCGAACGGTCAAGTCGTTCATGGATATCCTCCCTTCACCGATCTTCGCCAATCGCCGGCGCGTGAGCACAAAGCCGCCAAGGATCAGCCACACGGGCACCACGACGGACGCGACGGACACGGCGTGCTTGTCAAACAGGCCCTGTGGCACGGGCAGCAATCCGAAATAGAACACGTTTTTCTTGACTGTCTTCGTGACAATACTCCCGTCGTAGAAACCGGTCCCCGCAAAGGGATCGTCCGCGCCCGCTGAGAATTGCTCCCGAGTGACCTCTTGGTATTTGGTGTATGGGTGCCGACCGGTCGCGACCCAGGTGGTCAGCGCGGCGCTTGTAATCACCACTGAGATGATGAGCAGGCTGAACATCGTCCGACTCATGATTGCGCTCCATGCTTGTTCTGGCAGAGTTTCAAACCGGCAACCGATTACGTAACGAAGTCGCACGGCCAGCCCATACCCGCAGCGTCCTTCGAGTCGATGAGGTCTGCCGCTCGTCGAGCAATAGCTCGCCGCTGGGCCGACGTCAGATTTCGAAATGGTGGGCAGAGGGACTGGCGCGTGTAACTTCGCGGGTGCTGTCGGTGCGCGGGATGTGCACCCGTACTTCTCGGCACTTGCCGGGAGCGGGTGCGAGTGGGATAGATGACTCTTTGCTAGGTGCATAACGTCTACCCGGAGCCGGT
>JAZFQE010000092.1:0-5537 GCA_036444955.1 Gemmatimonadales bacterium | reverse complement strand
TAATCGCGTTTCCCAAGACCACGACAGCGAGGGCGCTGTTAGAGCAAGCTCCGACGGACGTTCCGCCGTCCGATCTGGATGCACTGGGCCTGAGGATCAGTGATGGCTAGCGTGAAGCAGATGCTCTCAGCCGAAGGCGCCGACCCACTGGTATTGGCTGGAGTCAATGACAGCAATCTCGTTGAGTTAACGCGTGCTACTGGTGTGCGTGTTTCGCTACGCGGTGACAGCATGATGCTTGACGGCGAGGGCGAAGCTTTGGAATTGGCCGCACGAGTGGCGTCTGCAATGATCGACGTGGCCAGAATGAGCGAAACGCTGAGTCTGGACGATGTGCGAAGTCTCGTAGCGGACGGCGGTGCCGGAAGCGAGCTAGCAGCGAACGGAAACCTAAAGATTGCGTTGCCGGGGACGGGTAGAATTGTCCAGCCGAAGACGCCGGGGCAGCGGAAGTACGTGGAGGCGATCCGAGAGAACGAGATTGTCATAGGCGTGGGCCCGGCGGGAACCGGAAAGACGTATTTGGCCGTGGCTCTGGGAGCCGAGGCGCTGGCGCGCAAGCGCGTAAAAAGGTTGGTGCTGGCGCGTCCGGCTGTTGAGGCGGGTGAGCGGTTGGGGTTCCTGCCGGGTGATTTGAGAGACAAGGTTGACCCGTATCTGCGACCTCTTTACGACGCCCTCGAGGACATCTTGCCATACGACCGGGTGCACAGGGCCATTGAATCTGGCGCTATAGAGATCGCGCCCCTGGGATACATGAGGGGACGAACCCTTCAGGATGCATTTGTGATTCTCGACGAGGCTCAGAACGTTACCAGTGGACAGATGAAGATGTTCCTGACGAGACTGGGAGTGAATTCTCGGGCGGTAGTCACCGGTGACAAAACGCAGATTGACCTTCCTAGCCGAGAGGAATCTGGCCTCATCGAGATCGAACGCATATTGAAACCGATCGGCGGTGTCTGTGTCGTCAGTTTGACCGAGAGTGACGTCGTCCGTCACCGGCTGGTGCGTGACATCATTAAAGCGTACGAGAAAGAGGAGAACGGTTCTGGTAGCTAAGCTTGAGAACCACCGCGGGGTTTTCCACGCTCTTCGGTGGCTGCCGCTTGTTGCGCTTGCGTTGCTTACTTACACGCTGTATCCGGTGGCGGGCGGCTTCGACATTCCGAACGTGGCGCCCGGAGACGTCGCCGCCGTTGACGTGCTGGCTCCGTTCGAGTTTGAGGTATTTAAGTCCCCGGCGGAGCTCGCTCGTGATGCTGAAGTGTTCGCCGCCACGGTTAAGCCGATTTACGAGCTCCAGATCGCTGAAGCCGATTCGATAATTCGTGTAGCGGAGGCTTTGTTCGCCGGGTTGGACACTGCCGGCACTCCGGCGGAGATCGTTCAGATCGCCCAAGCCTCGAACGTGCGCTTCGCAGTTGAGGAAGCTGAGTATTTGGCCGAGAGCGGGCGGCTCGGCTCGTTCCGTAGAGCGGTGGTGACGATGCTCCGGCGAGAGTTGAGATCGGGAGTGGCTGCCGAGGGCATAATGGAGGAAGAGTCCAACGTAGAGATAGTCACGCGTACCCACGACACCGAGCGCGTTATGCGGCGGGATTCCGTGCTCAGCCTGAGCCGATATGTCGAAAGGCGCTCGCGCTATCATCCCGACCCGAATTCATCGATCGGTGATGAGGTGTATCTCAAGTTTGTCTCCGCGCTCTTCAAGCCCACGCTGATCCCGAACACTGCTGAAACTGAAGCCATTCGCGACGAACTGAGAGCCAGCATCGACTCGGTCAAGGACGTGGTCATGGCGAACGAGCGCATTATCGCCGCGCATGAAGTTGTGACCGCCGCCGCGAGAGACCGACTGCTTGCGCTGAGAGCCGAGTTGTTGAAGCGGGGAGGCGGTAGCGAACTAAATGTTGCTGGGGCAGCGGGCCAGATATTCACCAATGCTCTCATCCTCTCAATTTTCTGGCTATTCCTGCTCTTCTATCGACGGCAAACATATGAGGATCTGCGCCGGGTTCTCGTCTTGACGCTCATTTTGGCGATCGTTGTAGTAACAGCGGCGCTCAATCAGCGCTTTGTGAGCTCAGGTCCCGAGCTGATACCGGTTCCTGCTGCCGCCATGCTGATCACAGTCCTGTTGAGCGGCCGCTCCTCCCTCGTTGCGTCGGTTGTACTGGCCGTGTTGTTGGGATCGCAAGCCGCCTACGGCGGTCAGGATGCGGTGTACATAGCGTTGATCGGTGGGGTTGCCGCAACATTGAGCGTAAGAGCCATACAGCGCAGGAGTCAGTTGGTCGTTGCGTTTGCTGTCACGATGGCGGGGTTTGTCGCTGTCGGGCTGACGGTGGGTATGAGAGTCGACTGGAGTTTGGCAGAGTTCGGCTACAGTTTGATCCGCGGGGCCACGAATGCTTTTGGATCCGCCGCATTCGTTGCGTTCAGCCTCCCGATTTTCGAGTCGCTGACACGGGTGACAACTGACCTGACTCTACTGGAGTTGTCGGATCCTAACCGCCCGCTCCTCCGCAGATTGGCGACCGAGGCGCCCGGGACGTATGCCCATAGTCTGGCGATGGCGAATCTCTGCGAGGCCGCGTGCAACGCCATTGGAGCGAACGGACTCCTGGCACGTGTTGGGTGTTATTACCACGACGTAGGAAAGCTCGCCAAGCCGCATTACTTCGCTGAGAACCAAATCAGAGGTCACAATCCTCACGACAGGCTGTCGCCTACGGCCTCGGCTGAGATAATAAGGGAACACGTACCACTGGGGATCAAACTCGCTGATGAGCATAAGTTGCCGGGGGTGATCAAAAGCTTCATACCCGAACATCACGGCACTCAGCAGATCGCCTATTTTCTAGACCGAGCGAAGCGAACGGAGTCCGATGAAGAGGTGAATCCGGAACTGTTCCGCTATCCAGGTCCGATTCCCCAGTCAGAGGAGACGGCGGTTACGATGCTGGCGGATGGTGTGGAAGCGGCTCTGCGAGTCATCGAGGATCCCACCGAGGAGAAACTCGCGGATGCCATCAACCACATATTGAGTCAGAGAATCGAATCAGGCCAACTCCGCGAAGCCCCCATCACGCTGGCCCAATTGAATCGTATTAAACAGGAGTTCCTGCGTGTTCTCTCCGGGATGTACCACAGTCGAATAGAGTATCCCGAGGAAAGCGGTGGTATCACAGCTAGGTGGCAGGCAGCCGAAGGTTGAGCCTCGAGTTTCGATCCTTGTAAACGATGTGGCAGTGAGCGAGGACGACGTCAGGCTCGTGACAATGAAGGTGCTCGAAAGTGAGCACGCGGGAGAGGTGCTGTTGAGCGTAACTTTTCTTTCCTCACAGAGGATGCGCGTACTTAATAGGCGAACGTTTGACAAGGATCGATCGACTGATGTCATAGCGTTCCCAATGAAACATCAAGACACTCTCACGGGTGACATCTACATCTGCCCGGCTTGGGCCAGGCGTACTGCTGCCCGGCTGGGGATTTCAGAGCGGGAAGAATTAGTGCGTCTGATCGTGCACGGTACACTTCACGTCCTGGGCCACGAGCATCCCAATGGTCCGTCGAGAACGAGTTCCGCTATGTGGCGCCTGCAGGAAAAGTATGTAGCGATGTCACTTTCGGCAGCGCCCTGTAACGAGTGTTCGGACTAGAGCTTACTGCCGCTCTGCTGGCAGTCGTTACCGCTGTATGGGCCGGATTTCTTGGTTTGGCCGAGGAATCCCCTGACCTTACGCGACCGTTCACAGGCTCCGGCATTGGGCTGCAGGAGCCGATCTCCCTCCAGCGGGAATTTCAAATCAGTCGGCTTGCGCTCCTGCTGATCTCGGCTGCCTCGGCCGGTGTCGCGGTGGGTTGGTGGTACCATCGACCTATTGTGTCGGCCGCGACTGCCCTCATGTTGATGGGGTTTCTCTTTCTCGTCGGAGAAACTCTGCCTCGTATCGCTGGACACTTGGTTCCATCGGCAGCGTCTGCCGTAACTCCGATCGCTCGCAGGACTTTGATCCCGTTCAGGTTGTTATTCGGCTGGATCGCGCTGAATGAGCGCGCGCTGCGAAAGGTTTTTCCCGTCAGCGATAACGAGGGGCCAGATCTGGATGCCGCTCAGCGTGACATGGTCGTTGGTGTGTTCGCGTTGAAAGAAACTACCGTGGAGGAAATCATGACTCCACGATTGGATATAAGTGCGGTGGACCACGCTTCGAGCTGGTCTGAGTTGGTGGAAGTCCTGCGACGAAGCGAGCATGGCAGGCTCCCCGTCTACCGAGATAATCTGGACAATATCGCCGGTATCATCTATGCCAAGGATCTCGTACCCGCGGTTGCTGGTGTGGAGCCTGTACCGGATCCATGGCAGGACGTTGTGCGTCCCGCACAGTTTGTGCCAGAAACAAAATCCCTTGATTCACAGTTGCAAGACTTTCAGGGTAGGCACGGGACTATGGCGATTGTGGTAGACGAATTCGGGGGAACGTCCGGGCTCGTGACCCTCGAGGATGTCATTGAGGAGATCGTCGGAGAAATTCGTGACGAATATGATACCGATGAAATGCCTGCTATCGAGAGGGAGGGAAACGACAAGTACTGGGTCGATGGCGGCGTGTCGGTGGATGAGCTCTCGGCCGCTATTGGTGTGTCAATCGACATCGAAGATGTCAGCACGGTCGGAGGACTGATATACTCCGAACTCGGCAGAGTGCCGCGCCCGGGGGAGGAATTGATTGTTGGGGATTTTCGGGTCGTTGTAGAGCAAGTGATCCGACGGCGTATACGACGGGTTTACTTCGAGCGCGCGGAAGTCCCGCGGCGAGTGTCAGACGTAGAGTGAAGGGCTGGATATTAGTGGTGACCGGCGGGCTAATCTGCGCCGCAGGAGTGATGGTAGCGGTATCTGTAACTAGCTTGGGCAGACTGGAGTTGGCGCGCCTTGTTTCGCGACGGCTTCGCGGTTCTACGGGAACAAGTCGGATGCTGGCCCTGCAGCCCCGTGTTCTCGACGGAGCTGGTGCGCTCGCGAGCGCCGGTGTTCTTCTGGTTGGCGTCGGGCTGTCTGCTTCGCTGAACGGCCTTCACCCGGCAGTGATCCTTGTTGCAGTATTTTTCCTGGCTGTGCCGGTGACCCTTGGTTTGGCCTATGCGCTCCCGCGCGCCGTTGGTCTACGGTGGCCCGAGGCGATCGCAAGGCAGTGTGCGGAACGCGTCTCGGTGTTTGCTCGGCTTTTCGGCATGCTGCTGCCCAAACGTGAAGCCAACAGCAGTGCAGCTCTCTCGGAGGCGCTGAAGAACGGGGGTGCCGACGACCTTTTTGAGGCGGATGAGATCCATGTGATATCGGGGGTGCTTTCGTTCAACGAAAGGCCGGTGAGGGACGTGATGACTCCTCGCACAGATATTGTTTCAGTTTCGGAAGGAGCGTCAGTAAGTCGTGTTGGGCGTGTCTTCGCCGATTCGGGTTTCTCTCGGCTTCCCGTATATCGCGATTCGCCGGACAATGTTATCGGCATGATCTACGCCTTTGATCT
>JAZFQE010000091.1:0-2196 GCA_036444955.1 Gemmatimonadales bacterium | reverse complement strand
AGGATGCGGCGGACATCATCCCCGGTCAGGCCCATCAGGTCGAGGGCTCGCCTTCGCGAGAGCTTGCGCGTAACTGGGCGGCCGAGTGCGGCGGGTTGGCGGTCTTCGACACGTATCCCTCAATCATGCTTGCTGTGGAAGAAGCACACAGCGGTGGCTGTAATCCACGTCAGGCGCTCGAGCAAAAGATAGCGCGTCTGCGTGAGCGCTGCAATAGACTGAGTAGTTAAGCCGGACGACTGTGTCGGACCAGCGGGTCTGTGCGACCCAGTTTTGAGCGAATTGGGCTCGTGTGGTGGTTCAGCGATCCTTGCGCGGCACGTTTAACATTCGCTCATGCCGCCCCTGCGTGCTGCCTTGCGTCGGCTACAAGTATTGCGGATCCAGAATGCCATGACATCCACGTCGTTGCCTCCTACAATTGCTAAGGAGCAGGATGGATCAACGAACCGTCGCGAAACGAGCGCCTTTCGGGAGGATGACGAGCATCCGATTCCGGAAGATGTCTCCCGGACCGTTTGCCCGTATTGCGGACGTCATCGCACCTGAATATTGAGCCGGATGTAGCGATCCACGCCTAGGAAGCCGTGTCGGGCGGCCGCGGAGGCTGGTGCGCATCGAGGCCCATCAATCGATGCACGTTGCGTGGAGAGTATCTCGAACAGGGAGACGACGACAATGCCGAGATTCATTCGCTTAGCAAGCCTAACGGACAAAGGTGCCGCAAACGTGGCCAATCTGAAGGAGATGCTCGGTGAGGCCAAGCAGGTCATGGCCAGGCACGGAGTGACCCTCGTCGACGCGTACGTCACGCTGGGTCACTACGACATCATCGCGATCATCGAGGCGCCAGATGCCGAGGCAGCGGCCGCCGTCAGCGCCCTGATTGCCGCTCAGGGAAACTTCCGAGCCGAGACACTGCCGGCGACGCCTGTCACCGACTTTCTCCAGCGAATTGGGGGTAGTTAATGCCACGCTCGCATCGATCCGTACCACAAGGCGAAATCCCAAGATTCGCCCCGGACCAGCCCCTGCCACCTTACTCGTATGTTCCCAGGCGCTTCCCGCACCCGGTCAGCGACCCTCAGGGTCATAGCTTTGCTGCCGACCCCCCACCTGCTGAGCTTCTCGACCCGGAGCGGTGGCAGATTTGCCGAGCGTACTTGTACGGCGTCGATCTTTTCAACCACGGCTACTACTGGGAGGCCCACGAGGCTTGGGAAGGGTTGTGGCTCGCATGCGGCCGGACCGGCCCGACCGGCTGGTTTCTTAAAGGGCTGATCAAATTGGCTGCGGCAGGGGTAAAAGCCCGAGAGCTGACTCCTCGAGGCATGCAAAGCCACGCCCGGCGGGCAGCGGAGTTATTCCAGCAGACGGCGCATGAGCTTAATGCGGAAGACCTCCGTTTCATGGGGCTTCGCTTGACGGAACTCATTCGATTCGCCGGTGAGATCGCAAACCGAACGACAACGGTGAACTCGAGTAATCAACACTCGGTCGAGGTTGTTTTCAACTTCGTCCTGCACCTGAGCTAGCATCATTCGGTTCACCCCGTCCTCGAAAGAATTGTGCAAACGATATCGTGCGTGTGAATCATGCGGTGAAGTCGCGGAGGCGGACCGGGATCCGCTTGCGACCCCAGTCGCCGGGGGACCCGTCATAGACGCCGACAAGTGGGGTGTCACAGAATTGGCACCGACCAAGGTCGCTCAGATTCCAGTCGGTCAAGATGTACCAGTCACGTCCGATCAGACGTTTCCCGCACCCGTGGCAGTAGGTACTGCCGCCTTCCCCGTCGTGGACGTTCCCCGTGTAGGCGTGGCGCACACCGTTTTTGATCGCAATCTGTCGGGCTCGGCTGAGCGTCTGCGGAGGAGTGCGAGGCTTATCCAGCATGCGAAAATCCGGATGGAAGGCAGTGAAGTGTACGGGAACGTCGGGGCCCAGGTTTTCAACGATCCAGCGGGTCATTTCTTCCAGTTCCCGCTCCGAGTCGTTCTCATCCGGGATGAGCAGATTCGTGATCTCGAACCAGACGTTGGTTTCATGTTTCAGATAAACCAACGTGTCGAGCACCGATTGCAAGTGGCCGAGACAGACTTTCTGGTAGAACCGTTCAGTGAACGCCTTCAAGTCGACATTGGCAGCGTCCATGCAGCGGTAGAACTCTTCGCGTGGCTCGGGGCAGATTTCACC
>JAZFQE010000090.1:0-2102 GCA_036444955.1 Gemmatimonadales bacterium | reverse complement strand
CTCGATTCCGAGGTTCTCTAGTAACGGCACGCAGCCTCATCCGGCCCGCCTCTGCGGTAGATGGCCTCCAATTCACACCTTGGTTTGAGCCAATGCGGTACCGTCGTACCGGGCCGATTCCCGTTGTGGCGTCGAAGAGCTACGCGGAGCCGGAGGCGCTACCGAGGTCGTCGTCCGCCAGTGCCCCGACAATTGCCGTGGCATCACTGATCGCGACGGAGAAGCCGAAGATGTCGGGTTCCGCTCCGTCCTCCGGCAGCAGCTTGAAGAGCTGATCGCCGTGGCGGCACTCAGGACTATTGTTAATTTACCCAGTGGTGAGCCGTTGCATCGCCACGTCAGCCCACTCGCTCGAAGAGTCGAGCTTCAGATATGCCATCCAATGATGGCGAGCTTCCTCGGTCGTCCCGAGGCGCTCGTAGAGCTGCGCTAGGTTGAAGTGCGCATCCGCGAGCGTAGGTGAAGCTTTCAGCGCTGCATGCAGAGCTGAGACTGCCTCGTCCAACTTTCCCTGGTCTTCAAGCACGTCTGCCAAATTGAAGTGTGCCACCGCAAAAAACGGATCGTGAGCGACCGCACTTCGAAAAGACTCGGCCGCCGCATCGAGCCGATTCTGTTCTCTGAGCACGTTGCCGAGATTGAAGTAAGCCTCGGTGCAATAGGGTTCGAGGGCAACGGCTCGACGAAAGGCGTGCTGTGCCTCGTCATGACATTCTCGTTCCTCAGCTTCACATCCGCGCTCAATCCAATCGGCCGCTGTCAAGTCTTGCGCTGCGGACATGTGCAACGTGGCTTCTGAGTTGGTTTTGTCCTGATATCCAAAGGTGAATTGGCCATCCAAAGTCAAACGGTCGTCGCCGATCTCGGCGATTAATGACCCGTGGTTTTCGGCAACGATCTTCAATTGAGCGAGCGGGCGGTCGACAGCAGGCATGACGAAGGCCAGGCTTCGAAGGCTCTTGGCAATAGTTTCAGGCCGGACGCCTCTAGATACCAGTTCAGCGATGGTACGGAGCGAAACGATATCCTCGTAGTCGTACATCCCGGCATGAGATTCGACCAAACTGAGAAGTTCCCATCGGTGCAGGGCCTCGCGGGAGACTCTCAGCATGTCACAGATTTGCTCTGCTCGATACGTCTTACGAGCGCGCGATCGGGGCTCGTGAAGGCCTAGGAGTTCCAGAAATCGAATCTCGGAGAGGATGCCAATACCGGCTTCCTTCCGATTGAGGACCTCGGCGCGGCGCAGTTTGTTGCTCACTGAGCCGTCAGGGAGAAGCGGCCAGCCTGCCATGCCGACCACGAGCAACGATGTTCGCCGCGAGACGTGGTCCGTCGGTTCACCGCCTGCCCGCAACACCGCCTCCCGAGCCTCAGGTCGAGTCATGGACGCCAGTTTGCCGGTGAAGGCAACGCGGGAGCCGCTGAGCGTTTCTTGCGTGGGTTGGCTCTCTGATTGCGTCAAAGTCGTTGTCATTGTTCGATCAGACCCTTGAATACGGGTGCTCGTAGCATACCAGTTTTGGTCTTCTCGAAGAAACGCACCGTACACCTGAGTTCGGTCGTGCGCCACACGGCATCTTTCGGACCGTTCTTGGGTATAGTGTTTAATTCTGGACGAGTGGAGAGATGCACAAATAACTCACGGCGCTGATCCTCCGTAAAGCCGCTTCCCACCTTGCCTTTGTAGATCAAGCGTCCCCGGTATTGCATGCCCAACAGCAAAGCACTCACAACCGGTTCCGCCTCCCGCCGAGTGTAGCCGACGATATCGAATTCACCTGTCTGAGCGACTTTGATCTTGAGCCAGTGAGATGAGCGTTTGCCGGGCAGATAGGGGCTGTCCAGCCGCTTCGCCATGATCCCTTCAAGGCCGTGGCGCTCGACTTCTGCAAAATAAGCCGTCCCGTATTCGATGATGTGGTCGGGAGCGAGAACGTGTGGGCTGTCCAATTTGTGGACTAACTTCGAGGCTTGCTCGCGGCGATCGGTCAGGGGCCGGTCCATCCATCCCGTGTGGCTGACGTAGAGCAAATCGAACACCATGAGTGTTGCCGGCATCCGCTCGCTCAGAATCTCAATCCGCTTGGGGTCGAGAAGGT
>JAZFQE010000089.1:0-2370 GCA_036444955.1 Gemmatimonadales bacterium | reverse complement strand
GTCCATCGAACTGGTGGTTACATTCGGGTTCAAATCCCCCATTTCAGGCCAACCCGAATGTCCACAATTGGCCGATTCTGTTGAAAAACTCGAGGCCTCCAGCCGATGCTTCCAAATTACAAGAAGTTTGGCGCGGAGAGGCACCTCAAATTGTTGTTCGCGGGATAAAAGTCCAAAGCAACGCACTCTCCGCGCCGTTGGTGACTGGAAAAACCGCTTGAGATTCGACTGCCCGAGTTGTCGGGTCGCCCCAGGGATTGCTCCGCTGGGGCTCCCACAGATCCGGACGTGCAGAACTCCCGCATCCGGCTCCTCAAGTCAAGTTGTCGCTGGGCGACGGTAAACACTGTGAACCACACGCACAGGCGGTAAAGGTGAGCGTTGCAGGAACGTCGAGAACCGATCCCACGGCAACTTGGCGTTGGAACGGCGGCGTAACCACTTGCGCCAGATACGTTCGACGTGATGCCGGAAGCTCGCCATCGAGCGTCCATTCCCAGTCATCCCGTAATACGCATAGTGGCCGCGCAGTTTGCGGCTCAGTCGCTCATGTTGCCACTGCACCGGGGCATGACGATATCGCCGACACCAGGTATCAATGGCCCGTAATGCCCGACTGAGCCGGTCCTTCGCCGTCTTACGCCGCACCACCCAGTGGCCTTTCCGAGAGCGCCCCCAATACAGGGTGAACCCGAGAAAGTCGAACGACCGTCTCTCTCCCGGGCCACCCCGGGGACGGTCTTTCGGACCGGGCCGATGAAACGGTATCAGCCGAGTCTTCTCTGAATGCAGCGTCAGCGCGTACTTCTCAAAGCGCTTGGCTAACACCGCGAAGACTCTTTCGGCGTCTTCCTGTCGTTCAAAGCCCAGTACCGCATCATCGGCATACCGAACCATGAACGACCTTCCCTTCAACCGTGGTCTGACGTCCTGTTCGAACCATTGGTCGAACGCCTCATGCAGATAAATGTTCGCCAGTAATGGCGAGATCACCCCACCCTGAGGTGTGCCTTGTTCGGGGTAGCTCAGCTGCGTTCCTTCTAGAACACCCGCCCTAAGCCACTTCCCGATCACGCGACGGATCACTCCATCACCCACCCGGCGAGCCACCATCTCCCGAAGCCGCACTCGATCCACTCGGTCAAAGAAGCTCTCGATATCGAGCTCAATCAACCAACACCGCGGCAGTGACATCGTCTGCTGCCACAGATGATCCAGCGCTTGGTGTGCCGAACGTCCCGGCCTGAAGCCATACGAACAGTCCAAGAACTGTTGCTCGTAGATCGGCTCCAACAGCATCACCACCGCCCGTTGCAGAACTTTGTCCTCCAACGTCGGGATGCCGATCGGCCGGAGACCTTTACCGTCACCCTTCGGGATATACACGCGTTTCACCGGCGGCGCCCGATAGCTCCCTGACTTGAACCGATCGAGTAGACCCGACAAGTTCTCCTCAAGATCCGCTTCGTAGTCAGCCGCCACTTCGCCGTCCACGCCCGCCGCTCCATCTTTCCGTGTCCGGCGATACGCTTCGCGCAGCCAATCCAGATCAATGAAGTGTGCCAGCGTCAACAGCGCTTCGTGTGGATAGCGTTCGGCTCGCTGTGCAAGCTCAAGTTGTTGTGTTGAGATGGTTTGTGGACTCAGTGTTCCTGCCATCTATCCCTCCTCGAGCACCTTGACCCGGTCTTCCCCTTCCCTCCACCGGCTCCGCTCGGAATACGTTCGCCGGCTTCATCGGTACTATGAGAAAACTCCGACTCCTCTGATTCCGTCCGCGCCCTTTACAGAGCACGTACCGTTGCGCTCGTGCTTCGTTCGCTCCGCTCGGCACTGCACGTCGTACCGCCAGCCTGGACCTCTTCTTAAACGGCGCCCATACCGTTCAATCTACAACGGAGAATCAGAGACCTCCCAGGTTCCTGGGGGACCCACGCGTCTACCATGCCCTGCTCTTAGACCCCGCGGAGTGGCTCACGCCAGGCTCTACAGCGCAAGCCTTGCAGCCTTCCACTTTGAAAACAGTGTCGGCCTCCGAACCAGATTCCTTTCGGGGCTCCATCACACGGCCTGGCGACACCCTGTGTACGCTTCGCAGCCAAGGTCACCCTTGCACCACGCAACACTCGGTTCCGGCTGGTTGCCAACCTTTGCCGGGCAGGATTTACACCTGCCGGGTCCCATCAGAAGATTTCAGTCTTGTCGTCCTTTACATGACTTCCCACTCCTCCAGGCTTCGCCTGGCGCACTTTCAACTGGATTGTCGCACTTTTTCTCCGGAATGCGGCTACCGTTCTTGGCTTTGCTCATGGCGATCTGCTTGTCGCCAGAGCACCACACCGATACCCATTTGTCATAAGAGCTGGAAGA
>JAZFQE010000088.1:0-26359 GCA_036444955.1 Gemmatimonadales bacterium | reverse complement strand
GCCCATGTTGCTCTCCGAAAACTCTGAGCTGTACCGGTCATTGTGTCACGAGATCAGACAGTCGAGTACCGAGGCGGTATCTTTCGCAACCGACGCCGGCTGGTTTCAAGTTGCGGGAATTGAATCGGTGCTTTTCGGCCCCGGAGACATGGAGCAGGCACACCGCGCCAACGAGAGCATCCCCATCGACCAACTCCACAGAGCCGAGCCGATTCTCGAGCGTCTAACCCAGCGGTTCTGTAGAGCGGCCTACTAGTGTCCGAGTCGCAGATCTTCGAGGCGGATCTCACGTGGACGGGCAGCAGATTTGAGCCCTCCGTCCAGATATCCACCAATAAAGGGGTGATCGATTCCGTCGGTAGACTCGGGGCTGAGCCGACCAAGAGGCTGTCTCAGAAAGCCGTACTCCCCGGCATGGTGAACGCACACTCGCACGCCTTCCAAAGAGGTTTGCGCGGACTGGGCGAACGGTTCCCTGAGGGGGCGAGGGCGGGGGCGGGAGATTTCTGGTCTTGGCGTGAGGCGATGTACGACCTCGTGGCAACATTGGATGCCCGGAGCTTCTCAATAACTTGTAAGCAGGCGTTTTCCGAGATGCTTGCAGCCGGCATAACCACTGTTGGCGAATTTCATTACATACACCATAGCCGGAGCGCACTCGACTACGCGTTCGACGAAATTCTGTTGGATGCGGCCCGGCAAGTCGGCATCCGGCTCGTGCTGCTAACCGCCTTCTACCGAACCGGCGCAATCGGTAAGGATCTGAATCCTGCTCAGCAGAGATTCGCATCCAAATCAACCTCCGACTACTGGGAGCAGATCGATCGTCTCAGCTCCTTGATCGATCCGCATAATCAGTCGCTTGGCGCGGCAGCACATAGCATTCGAGCCGCCGACTTGGATGAAATCATCTCACTATACGGCGAGGCTTCCGGCCGCGGACTCGTGTTTCACATGCACTTGGAAGAACAGCGGAGGGAGATCGAAGAGTCTCTGGATGCATATGGCCGCCCTCCCATGGCGGTGCTCAATGACTCGCTAGCAATAGGCGAAAACTTCACGGCAGTGCACTGCACGCACACTGCTCCGGACGACATGGAAACTTTCGTCACATCCGGGGGCAACGTCTGCCTCTGCCCGATAACCGAGGCAAACCTGGGCGACGGCATACCGGCGGCAGCTCACATTCTCGGTGTCAGTGGAAACATTTGTATAGGGAGTGACTCTAACTCCCGCATTAGCTTCACCGAAGAGCTCCGGTGGCTGGAATACGTTCAACGACTGGTGAGCGAACGCCGCGGAATCCTAACGGACGGTGAGGGTAACGTTGCCCGCAAACTCTTTGAGGTTGCTACCGCTAACGGGGCGCGCTCACTTGGAGTAAAAACCGGAGCAATCGAATCCGGTCGTCACGCAGATCTCATCGCCATTGACCTGAACTCACCGGAGCTGTACGGGTGGACACCGGAGACACTCCTCGATGCGTTTATTTTCGGCACCGGAAATTCCGTTATTACGGATGTCTGCGTTGGAGGACGGTGGCGGGAGGTATGAGGGAACGAGGGGACGAGGGAACGGAGCAACGAGGGTCAGGTGGTCTGAGCATTCGGATGGTCCCGGCTCACTCACGCTTCACCATTCACAACTCACGATTCACTCTCCTCCTCCCACACATTATCAAACCACGACGTTCTAGGATCCACCTCGAATATGCGAACACTTGCATGGCGGTTGAGAAAACCTGCAGGAGCTACCCAGAACCTGGTGTCCCACAGCAGTCCCTCCAGCTCGAAGGGCTCCAGATCGTCCTCAGAGATATCCAGCACTACTTCCAGCTGTGCGTCCCCGTCCACACCTTCCTCATTTGAGAGCGGCCTACCGGAGAGCCAGATTCCGGTCACCGAAACCGCCTCTCCGCTGCCCGTATCGAGCACCCCCAGATCCCACTTGCGGTCCAGGAAACCGTTCTTCGCAACCTCGCGTGCCTGCGCAATTGTAGTTCGATGAAAAAGCGTGATGCTCACGGGTCCGCTCTCGTTAGCCGGTGTATTCGCTGCTCCTCAGGTATGATGCACCGAGAACCTGAGTACGTCCAGTAAGCCGGTTTGGTCGCCGGCGACGAGCGTCATCTTCCCAGATTACCTTCACGGGAGCAGATTAGGAGGGCTCATTTAGTAGGGCTCCAAACATAGAACACACGAAACACCCTCTTGGTTTCACCACCCTCCGCTTCCTGAAGGCGGCCGGCAGGGGCGTTCGCAGTTTTACCACAAAAGCCCGCAGAGACAACGTTCTTTTCCTGGCCAGCGCGCTCAGCTTTGACGCACTGCTTGCCGCAGTTCCGCTGGCCCTCCTGCTACTGTCCCTCTTGGGCTACTTGATCAAGGGGGTCTCGGCGCAAGATCTCAGCACCATACTGCAGCTCATTCTCCCAGCACACTCGCAGGGAATGGGCGATCCGGTTGCCCGCGCCGAGCGACTCATTACCGCCGTAGTGACGAGCCGACAGGACCTTACGCTTTATGGCATGCCACTGTTTCTCGTTTTTTCGACGCGGCTCTTCGCATCGGCAAGTATTGCACTTAATCAGATATTGAGAACCCACGCCAAGCGACCATTCTTGTTAGGGATCTTGCGGGATCTCGTTCTCGTAGTCGTGACAACCGTGCTGTTTGCGGCCAACTCTCTGGTCACGATACCTGTCTTCGATGTTTCCTGGCTCGACCGATTGGTAGGCCATTTTCTCAGTGTCGGCTTCGGCGCCACACTCTTCTTTGTCGTGTACTCCCTGGCGCCAGACCGGCCCCTCAAATGGGACACAGCTGTCGTGGCAGGTCTGTTTGCAGCAACGGCCTTCGAGTTTGCCAAGCTTCTTTTTGGCGCCTACCTGGTCGAATTTGCAACTGTCAACCGCGTGATCTCCCACGCGAACGCTATTGCCCTGATGCTTTTCGTATTCTGGGTCTACTATACCGCCCTGATATTCCTGTTGGGTGGCGAGGTTGCGAGGGTTTATCAGACCCGACGGTACGGCCATCCGCCATCAGATGTTAAGGAGCGTCACACGGTGGGCTTTCGAGGGCCTAGTGTCTGATCTTATGAGCGCGGAGCCAGCACGACCTGCAAGCTAAGTCGGCAGCGTAAGGTCACCGGACTCGTCGTCCACGCCCTCGATTCGACTCCATCTAAAGAAAAGTACCCCTCCGATTCCAATTATTATGAGGCCGCCGAGCACTTTCATTATCAGCGCTGCGATCCTCTGATCCTCAACGGGTGTTAGCCCGCCGAGCGGGGGAGCAAGCTCGTATAGCGAGTACACAGGATATTGTGCAAACGTTAGGAAGGACGCTGGGACAGTCGGGACGATAATGTTGGCCAGCAGAAACAATAAGCGACCGGGATAAGGCATCGGCTCCAATTCCGGCAGCGGACCTATGATCTGCCACCAAAAAACAAACCCGGAGAAAATCCATGCCATGTTAACGGCGAACGAGCCGAACTGGGTGACCGTTAGACCATCAACTACGTCGGGCATGTGCGATGCCAACAACACAAAGTTGAATGTGAGAAAAGCCTGTAAAGGCCTACTGAAGAAACGGGCCAGCGGCTCGACTAAAGGCAAGCGCAGTCCAGCACGCATCAACCACGGGGGCAACCCAGCAATAATGAGCGGAGGCACCGCGAACACGAACAGCATGTATTGGAGGGTGTGAGCGCTCAGCAGGTATCCAGCGCCAATAGCGGCGAGAGGCCAGTCGGCTGCAAGCCAGAATACGGTAACGCCGCCGAGATAGAGGTAAAGCCGTCTCCGGTCAGACGGCTCACCGAACCTCCGGCCTCTCTTCGTCAGTATGAGATATGACGTCACTAGCACAGCAACTAATGCCCAAACCCCCAGGTAGGGCTTCCACGTCCAACTCCACGCTCCCGCCTGTGCTGAGCACCACCAACTAAGAGGCAAGGGGCACCACCCGGCTTATGTACCTCTACCGATACCGATCAAGATCGGTATGTCGTGCGCCCAATCCCGCTGCCGCGTTCCGAAGGAATACACCGTGTGAGCTAGGTTGTCCCGGGTGAACGCGACGACTTGGGAGGCGTGACCGACCAGATAGTCGTCTGATCCGACAGCTTCCTTGATAACCGGGCCCAGCATCAGCATCCGCTGGATTTCGTTGATGTACTCTATCTCGCCCGTGAGACCCACGAACGCACTGTCAAAGTTGTCCAGCCAAATGCGGAGCTGCGCCGCATCGTCTCGCTCCGGGTCGACGGTCACCATCACTACCTTGACTTGGCTTGCCACCTCGGGGGCGAGAGTCTTGAGCACCGCCGCGATGTTCGCCATATGAATTGGACAGGCGTCGGGGCAGCGCGTGTAGCCAAAGAAGAGTAGGGTGACGTACCCCTCGGTCTCCTCGCTAAATCGATACTCCTGACCGTCTGTATCCAGCAGCGTGAAATCAACCTTATGTAGCGGAGCCGGTAGCTTCGTGCCCCACAACTCGTCCGGGCGCCGTTCCTGCCTGCCTGCACAACCAGTGTTCAGCGCGCCCAGCACCAACAACGCGACGATACCCACCCTATTCATCAAGGCACACTAGCTCGCCCTATGTAGTTTGTGTCCGTCCCGAACCAGATCTCGCGAGTGGACGTCTGATAAAACATGTGTCTGACGCTTCCCCCTCCGCTGGGTATGGCGGTGGCACTCGTGAAGTCTGACACGGCGGGCTCAAACCCGACGAGTGTGTTAGGTCTCAGTCCGGTTGCGACGATCCAAATGCGGTTTCTGTCATCAGCGACCATCCCATACGGCAGACTCGCTCTACCACCGGGCATCGCCCACTCCACAATGCTATGAGAGACCGGGTCCAGTTGCCCCAGATAGCCTCGCGCATAATCTACATACCACACCAACCCATCCGACGTAGCCACGATCCGCCTGGGCCGTGCCCCCTCGTTCGGGAGGGTGATCTCCTCTAGCACCATCGTTGTCGGGTCTATCGTGGCGAGCTTGTTAGTTCCAAACAAGGCTACCCACACTCGATTGTTGCTATCTATGACTACACCGTAGGGACGGGCGCGCGGCGTGGGCACCCGCACGAGCCTGATCTCTCCGCTAGTCACGCTCAGTTTGCCCACGAAGTTTCCGCGCTGGACGGTAAACCAAATATCTCCGTGGCTATCAAACACCAGCGTGTGCGGGTCCCGAGCTGGGTTCGGCAGCGGATACCTTTCTATTTCACCGGTTTCCGGATCGAGCCGCCCGATGTGAGCGTTCCGGTTCCCAGCGTACCAGACAGAGCCGTCCAGACCCACGATGAGATTATGCGGACCAGTACCGTCCGCGAGATCGAAGCGGCGGAACTGCCCTGACTCGGGTTCGAGATACGCTACATAGTCGCCCTGCTGCCCAACGAACCAGACTCTCCCGCGGTGATCAACGTAGGGATCCCGTGGGCGCGTGTTTGCCCAAGGTACGTGCCACTCAGTTATGGAAACCGTATCCTGGGCTAGCAGATCGCCCCAGCCCGACAGAAATACCATCGTTAATGTCGGAATAGCTAAGTAGACCATCGCGACGAGTTTTCGATCACACGTGGGAGTTAGCGTGAGCCGGCCACCTAAATTGCTCGCGCGATACATGAAAATCATGTTCAGTGCCGTCAACTGGTTCTAGGAAAACTCCCACCGGAATTGGGGCCCGGAAGATGGGCGTTTTATATATGTTCTGTCGGACTACATTGCAACAACCGAGTGGCGGCCAATAGCCAACTGCAGCCTCCGATCCTACGCGGCTAGCGACATATCAGGTATCCTGCAATATTAGCCATATGAACCTTACAACTCACGTGCTGGATCAGCTATTGGAAGAGCAACAGAGCGGGTTCATAAGAAGAGCACTACCATGTGCCGCCCTTAGTATCGCCATGGAGCTACAGTACATACCGGGATAGTTGAAGTATGAGCGATACGATCCGATTTGTGTGTGACGGTGACGTGGTTGAGTTGCGTGGCGTCGATCCCACCATGACCGTCCTGAACTATCTGCGCACAGTCGCGAACAAGACGGGAACTAAGGAGGGATGCGCTGAGGGTGATTGCGGCGCGTGCACCGTTGTACTGAGAGAACTCGACGGTGAAAAAGTGAGAGATCTAGCCGTCAACTCGTGCATTCTCTTCCTCCCAACCCTAGATGGCAAAGAGCTCATCACCGTAGAGGACCTAGCATCAAATGACGGCACACTCCACCCGGTTCAAAGGGCCTTGGTAGAGTCACACGGTTCGCAGTGTGGTTTCTGCACACCCGGATTCGTTATGTCCATGTTCGCACTTTACGGTGCTGAGAACAAACCCTCTCGGCTGACAATCAACGATACACTATCGGGCAACCTGTGTCGCTGCACGGGCTACGCTCCCATAGTACGCGCGGCTGAAAAGATGTACGAGTACGATGGCATCGCTAACAACGGAGATCAGGACGACAAAACCGTATCACTGCTAAAATCGATTCAGCGAAACGACGCACTATCAATGGAGTTCAACGGCCGGCACTACTTCGCCCCGACAACGATTGCAGAACTCGCCAAGCTAAGGAAGGAGTACCCCAAAGCACCCATTCTTGCAGGAGGTACGGACATAGGGTTGTGGGTAACCAAGCAACACCGTGACCTCGAGACAGTTCTTTATGGAGGCAACGTACGGGAACTAAAGCAGATCGGCAGAACAGCTGCTCACATGGAAATCGGCGCCGGCGTGACGTTGTCGGATGCGTTCTCAACAATCGCAGAGTCCTATCCCGATTTCGGAGAAGTCCTCAGGAGGTTTGGTTCCGTTCCGATTCGCAACGCTGCGACACTGGGCGGCAACGTCGCGAACGCCTCACCGATCGGAGACGCGATGCCACCCCTGATCGCGCTGGATTCGAAACTCTCGATAAGACACGGGCGCAAAGCGCGTGAGATACCGCTCGACGAATTTTTCATTGACTATCAGAAAACCGCTCTTGAGCCCGGAGAATTCATCGAGAAGATTCTCATTCCGTTGCGCCCCGATCACCGACTTGGTGTCTACAAGATCTCCAAACGCCTCGACCAGGATATCTCGGCGGTGTGCGCTGCTTTCTCGCTCAGGTTGGAGGGCAACAGGGTAGCGGACATCAGAATATGTTTCGGCGGCATGGCCGCAATCCCAAAGCGCGCGTTCAAATGCGAGGAAGCACTACTGGGCAACGAATGGAGCCGTGAGAATGTCCAGCAGGCGGCCGTGAAGTTGGATGAGGACTTCAGCCCGATAACCGACTTTCGCGCCAGTGAGCGATATCGTAGTCTCGTGGCGAAGAACCTGTTGTTGAAGTTCTTGATCGAAACCTCTGTTTCCAATACAAAAACCAGAGTGATTGACTACGCCGGAAACGTTCATGCCTGAATCCGCGGCGGAAGTTCAGCCGATAGCCGGTGGAGCACACACCGCACTTCCGCACGACAGCGCTCGCAAGCACGTGTCCGGTGGGGCCGTTTACACCGATGACATCCTGGAACCCGAAGGCCTGTTGCAGGCGGCGATCGGGATCAGCGAGAGGGCTCACGCCGAGATAACCAAGCTCGACACTCAGTCGGTTCGCAACTACCCTGGGGTCGTAGCAGTCATGGCAGCTCCGGATATACCGGGAGTCAATGACGTCAGTCCCACGGTGGGAGGCGATCCCGTGTTCGCGGACGCTCTGGTGGAATATGTCGGACAGCCCGTTTACGCGGTCGCGGCTACCGACATAGAACGAGCGCGTCGAGCCGCCAAGAAGGCTGAGATCGAGTACAAAGACCTGGAACCGATTTTGACCGTCGCACAGGCGCTGGACAAAGAGTCCTTCGTGCTTCCGTCGCATACGATGAGGCGCGGCGACTCTTCAAAGGCGATCGCTTTGTCCCCGCATCGCCTCGCGGGTCGGGTCGAGCTCGGAGGTCAGGACCATTTCTATCTCGAAGGCCAGGTTGCCCTCGCCATCCCGCAAGAGGACGGCGACATGTTCGTCTTCAGCTCAACGCAGCACCCCACTGAAGTGCAGCATTCGATTGCGAAGGTGTTGGGTAGACCTGACAACGCCGTAACTGTCGAAGTACGACGTATGGGTGGCGGCTTCGGGGGCAAGGAAACTCAGGCAACACTCTTCGCCTGCATCGCTGCACTGCTCGCCGACAAAACCCGCCAGCCGGTAAACCTGCGACTGGACCGCGACGACGACATGATCATCACCGGCAAACGGCACGACTTCCTGATCGATTACGATGTCGGCTTCGATGACGACGGAAGGATACGGGGAGTAAACTTCTCGCTAGCGTCAAGGTGTGGGATGTCTGCCGATCTCTCGGGACCAGTAAACGACCGGGCAATGTTCCATTGTGACAACGCCTACTTTCTCGAGAACGTCACGATCAATTCCCACAGGTGTAAGACCAACACTGTGTCTAACACCGCGTTCCGGGGCTTTGGCGGCCCACAAGGAATGATGGGTATCGAGTACGTGGTGGACGAGATCGCGCGCTATCTGCATAAGGATCCGCTCCAGGTAAGGCGGATGAACTTCTACGGCCGAGGGGAACGGGATATCACACCTTACCACATGAAAGTGGAAGACAACATCATCGAAGAAATTGTTGACAAACTGGAGCAGAGCTCAGAATACACACGTAGAAGAGGCGAGATAACAACATTTAACGAAACCAGTTCAGTGCTGAAGAGAGGAATGGCGCTCACGCCGGTCAAATTTGGAATTTCGTTCACGCTCACCCATCTCAATCAAGCAGGTGCGCTCGTGCATATTTACACCGACGGCAGTGTTCACTTGAACCACGGCGGCACTGAGATGGGCCAGGGTCTGCATACAAAGGTGGCGCAGATCGTGGCCGAAGAATTCCAGATCGACGTCGATAGGATCAAGGTCACGGCAACCAACACTGGCAAAGTGCCGAATACTTCCGCCACAGCAGCGTCGGCGGGCACAGATCTCAACGGCAAGGCAGCACAAGCGGCGGCTCGCACCATCAAAGAGAGGCTGGCGAAGTTCGCAGCGGAGCATTACGGCGTTGAACCGGAGACAGTTGTGTTTCGCGCCAACGAGGTCATTGCTGGGAAAAACCGCATACCCTTCAGTGAACTCGTCAAACTCGGGTATCAAGCCAGGATATCGCTTTCGGCTGCGGGATACTACAAGACCCCCAAAATTCATTACGATCGTGAAAACACTCGGGGACGTCCTTTTTTTTACTTTGCCTACGGTGCAGCAGTTTCGGAGGTCGTCATTGACACCCTCACGGGTGAATACAAGATGTTGCGAGTGGACATCCTGCACGATGCCGGAAAGTCGGTCAATCCCGCAATAGATTTGGGTCAGGTAGAGGGCGGCTTCATCCAAGGCATGGGTTGGCTTACTACCGAGGAACTGTGTTGGGATGACATCGGGAATTTGACGACGCACGCTCCCTCGACCTACAAGATCCCGGCGTGTGGCGATCTGCCCAACGATTTCAGAGTGGAGCTCCTGGAGACGGGAGCCAACAGAGAAGATGCGATTCACCGTTCCAAGGCGGTGGGGGAGCCACCCCTCATGTTGAGCCTTTCGGCATTCTTTGCTCTAAAAGATGCAATTGCAAGTGTGAGCGACCACAAAATGAGTCCGCGTTTGGATGCTCCGGCGACACCCGAGCGCGTGCTACTCGCCGTCGAGGAGCTGAAAGAGCGCATGTCGTCAGTGGCGACTGAAACGTACGAAAGCGCGGAGGCGCCGTCGCGATGACGAGCTGGCTTGGCACGCTTGCTGATCTTCGCAAACGTGGTGTTCCGTGCACTCTCGTCACCGTGGCCGACGCCAGGGGCTCCACTCCTCGTGATGCAGGCGCCAAAATGGTGGTCAGCGAGATGGCGACATACGGGACGATCGGCGGTGGCAACCTGGAATTTCAGGCTACAAATTTGGCACGCACCCTGCTGGGAAAAGGTTGCGACATGGGTGCAGATGCAGTCGTTAAGGAATTCCCGCTAGGTCCCGCGCTGAGGCAGTGCTGCGGTGGCAACGCAGCTCTCCTGTTCGAGCGGTTGGATCCCGAATCCCCAGGCAGCGAATGGATCGAGGCCGCAACCGAGCTTCGCCGGAGGGATGAGCCTGCTCTCCTCGTGACATCACTGCCTCCCAGTGATGCATCCCACCCCAAAGCTGCGAAGTTAGTTGTGACGTTGGGGAATGTTTGGGGTGTTCGGAGTTCTGCGAAACGAGAGGAGACTGCGATCGCGTTAGCTCGCGAAATGCTCGCTGCAGACACGGACCGTCCCACCCTACAGCGACAGGGCGTGCAAACCATACCGGTCGAAGGTGCTATGCTACTGTTTGAACCTCTCTCCGCCAGTGGATTCAACATCGTATTGTTTGGTGCTGGGCACGTGGGTCGCGCACTGGTTAACGTCCTGGCGGAACACCCCTCCACCATCACCTGGGTTGACAGCCGTCCACACCAGTTTCCCGCAGACGTCCCACCAAATGTCCGCATCGTACTTAGAGATGCCCCTACTATCGCCTCCGAAGGGTGTGGGCCCAGCGGCTGCGAGAACTGTAATTGGACTCAATTTGAGCAGCCTGGAGTATCCGACGAGCTGCCAGCCAACTGCGACATAGATAACGCGGTGAGCGATGCTTACTTCCTTGTCATGACACATAGCCATCAGATCGACTACTGGTTGTGTCGATCCGTCCTGCGGCGCGGTGACTTCGCCTACCTTGGCCTGATCGGATCGAAGACCAAGCGCGTGAAGTTCGAGCGCAGGTTCCTGCGCCAAGGTATTCCTCGCGAAGCAATCGAACGGCTTACCTGCCCCATAGGTGTCCCGGGAATTACCGGGAAGCATCCCACTGAGATCGCCGTGGCGGTTGCGGCGCAACTTCTGCAGCTGAGAGAACGGCAGTTGAGGCAGTCGGCGGCCGACACCGCTATTCCGGCACACTCACCGGCGTCAACAATCAGCTAGAGCGATAGCTCCGTGGACAACAATTACTTCATGCTGCGCGCAATTGCGCTCTCGAGAGATATGATGCGGGCAGGCCGCGGTGGCCCATTTGGAGCGGTGGTGGTGAAAGACGGTCGCATAGTTGCGGAGGGTTACAACCAGGTTACCTCGGCCAACGACCCGACGGCCCACGCTGAGATAGTTGCCATTCGGGAAGCCTGCCGACTCCTGAACACTTTCAGCTTGAAGGGATGTGACATCTACGCGTCTTGCGAACCCTGTCCGATGTGCCTGAGTGCCATCTACTGGGCTCGATTGGATCGGATCTACTACGCTAATTCACGCGAAGACGCGGCTCGCATCGGTTTCGACGACGAACATCTCTACGCCGAAGTCGGACGGGCGGTGGAGCAGCGACAGGTTCCCATGGTGCGGCTGCTAGGGGATGAGGCATTGGCCGCGTTTCAGGAGTGGGAGGAGAAGCCCGACAAAATTCAATACTAGGTGGCGTAATCTCCACCTACTACGTCTTCGTCAATCACAACCCGTTGAACTTCACGAGCAAGTTGCGCCCGGACCCGCGTAAGCAGAAAGATCGCAACTGCCAGCAGTCCGGCAACAAGCCCCCACCACAGTCCCACCGGCCCCAGACCGGTACCGAAGCCCAAATAAAGGGCGATAGGTAGACCGATCAACCAGAACCCCAGCACGGAAATCACCATCGGGGCAATCGTGTCACCCAACCCCCTGAGTATTCCCACGGAAACGACCTGTAAGCCGTCGAACACCTGGAATATTCCCGCAATCGGTATGAGGATCGCCGCCAGCACGGCAACCGGCACATCGTTCGTATACAGAAGGGCAAGGGATTCCGGAACCGTCAGGAGCAAGACCGCGCTGAAGGCCATGAACACGCCGCCGCAGATCAGCGCCGCCTCGGCAGCACGGCGCACGCCGGCGTGATCGGCCCGGCCGACAGCATGTCCCACGAGTACCGCCGCGGCTGCTGAGACCCCAACCGGCACCATGAACATGAATGATGCGAGACTTATAGCTACCTGGTGCGCGGCCATCTCCATTACCCCCATCCACCCCATGAGAAGTGCGATTACACCGAAGGCGCCGAATTCTAACTGAAGCTGCGCGCCGATCGGAGCTCCCAGCCGGATCATTCGCACTATGGCACTCAACCGAAGCGCATCTTCATAGGGCGGTACGAGGAAACGCCTGAGTGGTCGCCACGCCATCGCCAGAAGAGCAGCAGCCATGAGCCAGCGGCTGATCGTGGAGGCCCAACCAGAACCCACCGCACCAAGGGCGGGGGCGCCGAGTTTCCCAAAGATAAGAATCCAGTTGAGGAATATGTTGGCAACGTTTGCGGCCAAGATCGTTACTACGACGGGTTTCACTCGCCGCATGGCCTGCAAACTCTGCCGCAGAACCAAAAATACGAAAAAGGGAAATACACCTGGGATTGACACCAACACATATGACGCCGCTATCGGAACGATGTCCTCGGGCTGCCTCAGGAAAGTCAAGACGGGAGCACTCGGCATCAGCAGCAGCGTGCTAAAGACGGTGAGGAGGACAGCCAGCAACATCCCGCGTTGCATTCCTCTGGCTACAGCTGGTTCGTCGCCCGCCCCAACTGCCTGGGCTACGATCGGGTCGAGTGCCATCAACAGTCCCATCCCGAAGACGGTGACCGTGATGAAGTAGAAACTGCCGAGCGCCACGGCAGCGAGCGCCCTCGCTGTGAAGTGGCCGACCATGATCGTGTCGACCACACCCATCGCCATCAGACCAACCTGGATAACAACTACGGGCACCGCCAATCGCAGCATCGCCCGGATCTCTCCTCCCAGCGAACCGGGCATCTCCTCTCGCGCTGTCATATTTGGCTTCTCAATAAGCAGTCTTTCCTTCGAGCCGATTGCGCCAAGCGTCAGTTACACAGGTAAGTAGAAGAAGGCAACGGCCAGAATCACGTAGACGGCCAGAAGCTGCACACCCTCCATCCAGTGCGTTTCTCCGTCCTCGGACATCATCGCCATGATCCCAACTGCAACTGCGATCGCCACCACTTCCATCGTCGTGAACCGCAGATCCATCGGACTAGGGCCAATCACGTAGCTCAGAAAAACGAGCACGGGCGCGACAAACAGGGCCACCTGCAACGAAGAACCCACGGCGATATTGATCGAGAGATCGACTTTGTTTTTCAACGCCATCAGCACAGCAGTGGAATGTTCGGCAGCGTTCCCGATGATCGCCACGAGAATCACACCGATGAACACTTCGTTCATACCTACCGTTTCGGCGGCTTCCTCGACCGAGCCCACCAACAGCTCACTCATGAGTGCTATCACTGCTGCACTGGCAACGAGAACCGCCATAGACTTGCGCCGCGACCAGGTAGGTGTGTCGCGGTCCTCCGGGTGTTCCCCAACGCTGCCTGTATAGAGGTGAGAGTGAGTTCTGAGTACGAAGACGAGCGAAAGTACATACGTGACAATGAGGACACCGGATATCAGGAGGCTGAGATGCTGCTCGGTGACACGCGCCTCGTCGCCGGCAATAAGATGGAAGATCGCCGGGATGAGCAACCCGATGCCGCTGAGCAACAACATGGTAGCGCCGAGATGCGCGGCGGTGCGGTTAAACTGTTGGGTTTGGAACTTCAAGCCACCCAGCAGAGATGCTAGCCCAAACACCAGCAGGATGTTACCGATAATCGAACCGGTGATGGATGCTTTCACGAGATCGTACAGACCTGAGCGCATCGCCACTACGGCGATGATCAGCTCGGCTGCATTGCCAAACGCCGCGTTCAGGAAGGCGCCCAAACCAACACCCACACGCTGAGCCAGGTGCTCAGTTGCCCGTCCCATCAGGCCCGCCAGAGGAATGATTGCAGCCGCCGATGTCACGAACACCCAAATGGCGCTGGCGTGGAAGACGTGCCGCTCCAGCAAAGCCAGGGGGACCAACAACAAGAGCAGAGTCAACACGCGCTTGGCCGAGAAGATCTTGGGAAGTTTCATCAGGCGGTCCGCGCAGCCGGATCCACAGTGGTGACCTCGGGAAGCCCGGCCGGAGCGCAGGGCCCCTGCTTACCCGCCGCGCCTACAATTCTGTCCGCATCTTCATTCATGCTGCGAAGCAGCCAAACGACCGGTAACGCAAGAACGGTTGTTAGCCCCCCGAACACGTAGCCGAATTCGATTGACTGCGCACGGGCTAGATATCCGAGGCCCGTTTGACCCACCGTGCTGCTTCCGCTTCCTACCAGCGAATCGAATGAAATTACCGTGGCACGCTGCTCACTTGGTATGACTTGATGAAGGTAAGCTTGTCGGACCGGGCCGTACACTCCCGCCGCACCCATTGAAAGTAGGTAGAGTCCCACCGCAGCCCAGAAGGAATTGGCGAGACCGACACCAATTACCGCCACGGATAACACAATGCTTGCCCACAACATCAGCGTTGTCCGTTTCCCGCAGACACGTGTCGCGAACTCCACCAATGAATTCCCTGCTATCGTCGATAAAGCAATCAGAGCAGCGATCACTCCAGTTATCCAAGGAGCGTTCCGTCCCAAGAGATCGAGGAAGTACGGCTGCCACGCCCAAAAACCCCAAGCCATGAACAGCGAATGAAACGCTGACGCGCCGATCAGCAGGCGAACTGAGCGCTTCCGCCAGCCATACTGGACACTCGAGCGCGCGATGCGACGCATTTCGGCCGGTAGCTCCGATGTGCTGACCGCACGAGGTTCGAAGCCAAGATCGTGCATAGTGAACCACGCCACCACAAACACTCCCACGAGGAGTCCAGCGCGCACCACGAACGGGAGGGCGAGATCCAATGTTCCCAGCAGACCGCCGCCGATTGTTCCGACAAGCATTGCAGCACTCCACACCATTGATCCGCGGGCGAACACGCGATCCTTCTCTCCCACATAGCCGGTAGCCGCCAGGGCATCGACCAACCACGCCTCGACGGCTCCCGAGTAAAACGTGTATCCCAGCCCCAGCACAACACCCATCAGGCTGAACATGAGCAGTCCGCCTCCTGCAGCGGCCGTTCCGACGTAGCCCAGAGTGCCTACCATCAACACCACCACGCTCAACAAGAAGGAGTGACGCCTACCGCGAGAATCTGCCAGCACGCCAGTGGGGATTTCGAACAGCGCCATACTGCCCGTGAAAACAGCGTTGGCAATGAAGACTTCGAAAATATTGAGACCGGCGTTCAGCAAGAAGAGGGTATTCACACCCCAGATCAGTGAGGCAGAAAGCGAGTAGAGCCCCGAAATCATGTAGTAAGCACGCACCACGACTTTCGGCTCAGTGCTGCTCGCTGTTTCAGTCTTCATGCTTGCCTGGGTTCATCGGGGATCGGAAAGAGCGGCCTCCGCCGCTCAGAAAAGATGGACGCGATCTGACGTAACGGCCGCTTAGCTCTGCCTCCGAGCAGTTTCGAGCACACGGTCGACGCGCTTCCTTGCGGCGACAAGAGGGGATTCGTTCCGTCTGGCGGCCTGATCGAAGATCTCACGCAGCGAATCACGGATACGCTCGACGCGCAATCTAATACCAGCCTCATCTCTCATTCCCTTGAACATCATACCGAACGCGATTGCGCCGCCCGCGTTGATCACGTAATCAGGGGCATACAAAATTCCTCGGTCGTGCAATCGGTTGGCGTCATCACTCTCGCTCAGCTGGTTGTTTGCCGATCCCGCCACGACGTCGCATTGGAGTTTGGGAATGGAAGTAGCATTGAGAGTGGCACCCACAGCGCACGGAGCGTAGATGTTGCACTCGACTTCTAACGCGCGCTCAGGCGCGACAATCTCGGCACCAAGCTCATCCGCTAAAGTCCGTGCTCGCGCTTGATCTATATCCGTGAGCGTCAGGCTCGCTCCCTCGTCGTTCAGCATATGCGCGAGCGGTGCTCCGACGTCCCCGACACCCTGAATCAAGATTCGTCGACCCTGTATTGATTCATCACCGAACCGATGCTGCAGCGCAGCGCGAATCCCCATCAGTACTCCAGTCGCTGTAAAGGGCCCAGGGTCCTCGATGGGAAAGCGGTTTCTGTCCGCTCCGCAAACATACGACGTCACCTCGTTAACAGTGCGCATGTCTTCCGGAGTTGTGCCAAGATCGACTCCTGCCATGTACCTGCCGCCGAGTGTTTCCAGCAGATGACCAAACCGCCTCAGCAATCCGGCACGGTCACCACCGGTGAGAGGTTGCTTCACGGCAAGTACCGACTTCCCTCCCCCGAACTCCATTTCGACCGCAGCCCACTTGTGCGTCATGCCCTCAGCGAGCCGCATGGCATCCTCGAGCCCATCCTCGGGCCGTTCGTAGACGCGCATGCGACACCCCCCAAAGGCAGCTCCCAACGCCGTGCTGTGCAGAGCTATGAAGATCCAAGTTCCAGTAGGGCGGTCATACTTGGTCACGACCGCCTCACCCTCCCAGCTACGTACTAGCTCCTTTAGCAGGTCGGTCATTGAGGCTCTTTCAAAATGTTTGGAGGGACAACGGTTGATAATACGCCCGCCGCGGTGTCCTGCATAGACTGGGGGCTGGGGGCTGGGGGCTGGAGGCTGGGGGGCTGGGGGGCTGGGGGGCTGGTACTAACGCAGCGGGTTGGGTGGTTTGGTATTGCTACACTTCAGTGTATCCCCTCCGTTGAGGAGTCTTTGAGCTTCAGGGATAGACGAAGCGCTACGGGTCGATAAACTCTCGAACGACAACTATGATGCTGGCTGTGGCCTCCCCTTCGCCGAATACCATAGCTGCATCTAGGGAAGGCTGGCTCGGGAGTCCAAGATCCGCAGCGGTGATGTACGGTTCGTACAACATCACATGCGGTAACCAGGATCCGACATTGTTCCCGTCCGGTGAAATGAGGATCTGGCCAGACGACATCATGTACGCTATCGCCGGTCTCGACGGCAGCCGCAGCTCTCCGCTCCCTATCGCATAGGCAACCTCGCGTTCGATCTCGTCGGTCGACTTTCCGGCGAGACGCGATTCGACGCGGCGAATTTCGATCTGCATAATCGTTCTGACGGCTTCCGCATTGTAGCAAATCGGTTCCAAGCTCCCGGGATAGGTCCTGGAAACCATGCAGCTGACGTCGGAGGTTCCTGCAAGCGCTACCGCGTACTGATCTCCCCTTAGCACAAGTACGGTGGCCTCACCCGATACGCTCTGCGGTGCCGCACTGCGGGCAAGCGCTATCTCTGCAACTTCAGAGAGTAGCGGGGACACCTCCCCGGTTGAGTCCTGCGCCGAGAGATTGGCAGGGGCGAGCAACAAACCAAGCATCATTGTCCCTAAAGGCGATTTCATCGGTAAGCTCCGGCTATGGTGCTCTTGAGACTGATATTGGGCGCGAGAGGTTACACGGCACCGGTTCAGGGGAACTGCTCGATCTGTCTCAGCTCTATTGTGCCACCATATCGAATGTGCGGAGACGAGAGGGCGATCTCCTGGGCCTCATCGTAAGTGGTCGCTCGTATTACGAAATACCCGCCGATGTCAGACCCACGCGTCGCGGTGGTTCCATCTATCACGTCTGCCGATTGCAACCATCGGCCCGGGTCGTCCCTAAGTTTCTCCGCTGCCACCAGTCTTCCTGCCGCGCCTAATCCCGCGCCCCACGCCGTGTATTCGGTCACCAGGCGATCGGTCGGGATTCCGCTCGCTGCGGGTAGCTCACCTCTCATGAGCAAGAGGAATTCGGCAGATGGGGTAATCTCTCCGGGCACAGCGGGCTCCACACCGGGCTGGGCCATCCGGTATCCTGCAGCCCCCCCAATCAGAAGAAACGCAACCGATGCGGCGGCGAGCAGTGCGACGTGTTTCCATCTATGGGTCCTGGCCTCTAGCAGACGGCCAAATTCGAGTGCGGCGGCCTGGCCGGCCTGGCTGCTATCAGGCAGCGGAATCCTGGCCAATGATTGCCACATCCGCCCGAGTTTGGCACGCTCGCCTTCACATCGGGGACACGATCTTACGTGCTCCTCCAAAATTCTGGATCGCTCTTCATCGAGTCCGTCCATCAGGGAATCAATGATTAGATCAATTGCTGCATCACAGTTCATGCTTCTTGCTCCAATTTTTGGAACGTGGCGCGCAGTTCACGCAGTGCTCTGTGGGCGCGGGTCTTCACTGCGCCTACGGAACACTCCAGGACCTGTGCAATCTCACGGTAGTTTAGGCCCTGGAAGCGGCTGAGAACGATGACTTCACGTTTATCGGGGTCCAGCGCGTAGAGTGCTCTTTCGAGGAGTTCAACTCTATCGTCGGGTGCACCGTCGACGTCGCCGTCTTCTGTTTCGAGCGAAAGGCGTTCCTGCATTCTCCGTTCACGCTTCCGACGTGATAGGTGGTCAAGGCACAAGTTCCTCACCACTCTGTACAACCAGGTAGTGAAGAGTGAGCGTCCATCGAAGTTCTCTTTGTATCTGAGAAGGCGGAGAAAACTCTCCTGAGCAAGGTCGTCAGCTACTGCGGTGTCCCCTGTCATACGATAACACAGAGCGTAGACACTGCGATGGTGACGGGCGAACAAGGTGCCGAGCGCCTCCCTACTCTCCCCGCGTAGCAACAGCATCAACTCGTTGTCGGATCTCTCATCCACGTCCGGTGATCGCTCCCGTGGCCGGCCCAATTCTTCGACCGACTCTGGACGGAAAAGGTTACAGCAATTGAAAGTGAATCAGGCGTAGTCTGGGTAGTCGGGCTCGTACATAAGAGATCGCACGTGGGCTTCGAGATCAGCGGGCCGCGCGGCGGCGGACAACCCCGCACCAAGAACCTCCTCCGCCACCGCAACAGCGATTCCCACCGAGACATCACGAATCGTTGTAAGCGGCGGATAGAGAGAACCCTGCTCAAGGGTTTCGTCGGTAACCATGCTCGCCAAGCTTACAGCAGCGGCAGCAAACATTTCATCGGTAATGAATCGCGCGCGGGCAGCGATGACCCCGAGCCCGACGCCCGGAAAGATGTAGGCGTTGTTTCCCTGACCTGGCACGTACTTCCTGCCCTCATACTCGACGGGCTCGAACGGGCTTCCGCTGGCGAAAATCGCGCGGCCACCGCTCCACTGGTATGCCTGCTCAGCCGTGCACTCGGACTTCGACGTGGGGTTGGAAAGAGCGAGGATGATGGGGCGGTCGTTTAGCTGAGCCATGGCATCCACGACTGGGTGAGTGAATGCCTGACCCTGACCCGAGACCCCCACCAAAGCAGTGGGCTCAAGCGCTCTGATGGCACCCTCCAAATCACGGACAAACTCGAAGTCGTGCGCGAAGGGCTTCTTGTGTGATGCAAGATCACCGCGAGAGGCTACCACTAACCCCTTCGAGTCGACAAACCAGCATCGCTTGCGAGCATCGGCCTCATTCATGCCCAGGGCCACCAGCCTCGCAACAATGAGGTTGCCTATTCCCGTAGCCGCCGATCCTGCTCCAAAGAAAAGTGTTTTCTGAGACTGAAGATCGGCTCCCGTGACCCGCCCAGCGGCCGCTAGCCCCGCCAGCGCCATTGCGGCCGTGCCTTGAATGTCGTCATTAAACGTTCGCACTCGAGAGCGATACCTCTCGAGCAGTCTGACCGCGTTGTGGGTAGCGAAGTCTTCGAACTGGAGGATGGCGTCAGGAAAGAGCTGCTGCACTGCCGTCACGAATTCATCCAAGAACTCATCGTATTCCACCCCGGTGATCCTCTCGTGCGGATGGCCGATGTACAGCGGATCGTTGAGTAGCTCCGCGTTGTTGGTGCCGACGTCGAGTGTGATCGGAAGGCATAAAGACGGATGAATGCCGGCGAGAGCAGTGTAGAGTGAGAGTTTGCCAACCGGGATCCCCATACCCTGGGCACCGAGATCGCCCAGTCCCAGGATTCTCTCGCCATCGGTAACCACGATTACGGCCACCTCAGGCTCGTGCCAATTGCCCAGGACGTCTGCGATGCTGCCGCGGTCCGCATGAGTCAGGTACAGACCGCGGGGCCGGCGGAAGATGTGGCCAAATTGTTTGCACGCCTCACCAACAGTGGGGGTGTATATGATGGGCAACATCTCCTCGATGTTGTCCATCACGGTGCGGTAGAATAGGGTTTCGTTGCGGTCCTGCAGAGCGATCAGATAGATGTACTTCCCGAGGTCGGAGTCTTGGGATCTATAGGCCTTGAGGATGCGAACCTGTTGCTCTTCCTGATTGAACACCCTCGGCGGGAGCAAGCCTTGGAGCTCGAGCGCTTGTCGTTCTGCGGGGGTAAATGCGGTTCCTTTGTTGAAGCGGGGGTCATGTAGGATTGCTACTCCCTTCGGCACCACACCCGACGCAAGCTTTCGATTCTTGTCGCTCATGATGCCTCCTCCCGTCGTAGGCGCGAAGTCTAACCCGTCGATGGGGACGTCGGAACCTGAGGTCCGCACTCCTTTCTTAAGGCAACCTCTTCCCTACCCGTGTGGGTCCCGGCAGCCGAGTTGTTGACGCCGGCCTAACGTTAGTATATACTTATATAAGTGTCAACTTATGAGACTGTCCTAACAGCCCTCGCCGACACGACGAGGCGCGCAATCTTCGAGCGTTTGCGGGACGAACGGTGTTCGGTGGGCGAGCTGGCTGCACAGCTGCCGGTGAGTCAGCCGGCCGTCTCGCAGCACCTCAAGATCCTGCGCCAAGCTGGTCTGGTACAGTATGAGCCTGAGGGGACCCGACGCATCTACGGGGTGAGCGACGAGGGACTCGCCGCCTTGCGGGCCTACATCGATTCGTACTGGAGTGGCGTGCTGGAAGCCTTCGGGGACTCAGCCTCGAAAACTAAAGTAAGGAGGAGACATGGCCGAGGAACAGGAGACGGTTAAGGTGGAGCCGATAACAAAGCGAGTCACCGTTGCGCTCACCCCCCAGGCGGCGTTCAACCGCTTTACCGAAGGGATAGGCAGCTGGTGGCCTAAGGAAACGCACTCGGTGGGCCAGGGCGAAGTGGAGAACGTGATCTTAGAAAACGGCAAAGGCGCACGACTCTACGAGCAACGCAAAGACGGCAGCACGTGCGAGTGGGGCATCATAACAGTTTGGGAGCCACCGCACCGCGTTGGCTTCACCTGGCACCCGGGACGCGAACCGGATACGGCCCAAGAAGTAGCGGTGAGTTTCACGCCAACCGACGGCGGGACGGAGATCGAGGTGGTGCATAGCGGGTGGGAAATCCTGGGAGAAGAGGCCGAAAAAACGCGCGCCGACTACGACAACGGTTGGGACGTCGTGCTAGCGCGCTACACCAGTCACCGGGACGCGCTGTGACCGAACGGACCCTGCGAGCCTCGGTCATGGATTTCTCATGCTCATCGCTGTAATCCTTCATATAGGGAACCTTATGGGTAGCACACTTTAGGATTGCCGAGGCCGGAACGGTGAGCAGCGAGCGAGCAGCGGAGTCCACGTCCCACGAGCTAGTAGAGGAAGCGTTTGAGCTGGGGCTTCGTGTTCGAGCTCCGTCTTTTGGCGAGCTCGTCGCCGAGGCGGGCCGCGCCATCTCGAAGTTGATGCTGGCCGGCCTAGCCGGTGGGGCCGGCGGGGCCGGCGACGCATCGGGAGAGTGGCGCCGGTTCGAGATTCAAGCCGCGGACCGAGCCGCAGTGTTGGTCAACTGGCTCAACGAGATCATCTTCCACGCCGAGACCGAGCACTGGATCCCCACCGAATTCAACGTCGAGTCGGCCAGCGACTCGGCTATCGAGATCAGCGCCCGGGGCGTCACAGTAGAGGAAGCACCCACGCTGCTCAAGGCGGCGACCTTCCACGGTCTCGAGATCAAAGAGACCGACGGTACCTTGCTGGTCGAAATCATGCTCGACGTATGAGTACCGGCGTGACCAGCCAGGGAGTGCGCAAGACTCCCACTATGTACGAGATCCCCAGGAGCGCACGCAGCGACATGCGCGTAGGCGCCCGCGTTTACGCGGACGGCGAACTGTGGGAGCAACTTTCCAGCGATCGCTCGCTGCCACAGCTGATGAATGTGGCTACCCTGCCCGGAGTGCACGATTGGGTATATGCCATGCCCGATACGCACGAGGGATACGGGTTCCCGGTAGGCGGTGTGGCAGCGTTTCGAACGAGTGACGGGATCATCTCACCCGGCGGTGTCGGGTACGACATCAACTGCGGCGTGAGGTTGCTTGCATCTCAACTACAGGCCTCCGACATCAAGCCCGACCTGGAGAAACTCGTGCACGACCTGAGCCGGAGTGTCCCTTCCGGAGCCGGCAGGGGAGGAGCGCTGACGCTGTCCGATAAGGAACTGGACCGCGTGTTCTCCGAAGGGTGTGGCTACCTGGTTGGGCGGGGGTTGGCCCAACCGGAGGATTTGGTGACCACGGAGGCCGGTGGTTGCCTCACCGACGCCGACCCCGGCCACGTCTCCGCCCGTGCGAGGCAGCGCGGAAGTAAACAGCTCGGCACGATCGGCTCCGGCAACCACTTTGTCGAAGTCCAGGTAGTAGATGAAATATTTGATAAGGACGCCGGCGCGGCCCTGGGACTCGCGCCGGGTCAGATAACGGTGCTCATTCACACCGGTTCCCGCGGTCTCGGGCATCAGGTCTGCACCGACTACGTGCGGATCATGGATCAGGTTATGCCCAAGTACGGCATCACGCTTCCCGACCGACAGCTGGCGTGCGCTCCGTTCGCCTCGGAGGAAGGACAGGCGTATTTCGGTGCGATGTGCGCGGCAGCCAACTGGGCGTGGTCGAACCGCCAGGTCATCACGACCGCTATTCGTAAAGTGTTCGAGAGGGCTTTTGGCGAAGCCGGAAAGCTGCTACTGGTCTACGACGTCGCGCACAACATCGCTAAGGTGGAAGAGTACAACGGCACGCGACTTTGCGTTCATCGCAAAGGCGCAACTCGTGCGTTCGGTCCGGCCAACGACGAAACTCCCGAAGCCTATCGTGACGTGGGGCAGCCGGTGTTCATTCCCGGCAGCATGGGAACCGCTTCGTTCGTCTTGGCGGGTTCCGACGCGACTTCCTCACTGAGCTTCGGCAGCTGCTGTCACGGAGCCGGCCGGCGCATGAGTCGCGGCGCGGCCAGACGCATCAAGCAGGGTCACGAGGTGCGCCGGGAGCTCAGCGAGCGTGGGATTGTAGTGCGGTGCGGCTCAAACAAGGAACTAGCCGAGGAAGCTCCCCACGCGTATAAGGACGTCGAGCGGGTCGTTGACGTGGTCCACGCAGCGGGACTCGCTCGCAAGATCGCCCGGCTGAGGCCGATGGGTGTCGTTAAGGGCTAGGGGGACTATGCGGACTAGGGCGAGCTAGCGTTCAATCTCTCCCAAGGCCCAGATCGCCCAGCGCCGCACCTCCGCACTCTCATCCTCCATGGCCGCAATCAGTGCCTCAGCAGCGCGCGGATCCGCTATTTCACCAAGGGCCCATGCAGCCCATCTACGCACCTCATGGTGGTCGTCGTTTGCGACAGCACGCGACAGCGGTTCTACCGCGCGACTATCCGCGATCTCCCCGAGCGCCCATGCAGCCCAGCGCCGCACTTCGTGGCTGTCGTCTCCCAGCGCTTCCCCGAGAGCTCGAACAGCGCGCTCGTCCTGTATCTCCCCAAGCGCCCATGCTGCCCACCGCCGCACTTCGTGGCTGTCGTCTGCCAACGCGTCCCCGAGAGCTCGCACAGCGCCCTCGTCCTGTATCTCCCCGAGAGCCCATGCAGCCCACCGCCGCGCTTCGTGATGGTCATCGTCCGTTACGGCATGGATAAGCCCACCCACAGCGCTCTCGTCTTGTATCTCTCCCAGAGCCCAGGCAGCCCACCGACGCACCTCCCCATCGGAATCGTTTGCGAGCACCTCGAGCAACGGATCAACTGCAGCCGGATCGCCCAGGTCTCCGAGTCCGAGAGCCGCCCAGCGCCGCACCTCGGCGTCGGGATCCTGCAGTGCCGCTATCAACGCGTCTAAGGCGAGGCCGGAAAACCGATCCTCTTGTACGCGGATGTCAGCCATGGCATCCCCGAGTGCGTCCATGATCGTCACACCCCAGCCCGCTGGGTCATCCGGCGGATCGTCATTCCAATCCCCGAACGAGTGTGACCCATCCGACTCGTAACGCAGTATGTAATCACCGGAGGGGAGTGACATCGTGCCGTCGAAGCGGCGGTTCTTCTCCGCACCGCCCGCGTGATCGGTCGAGCGGTAGGTCATCTCCCACACGACCCGACCCGAGCCAGCCGCTTCGATCCAGCCATAGTCGAACATGTCGTTACTACCCTCGCCCAACGCGTAAATACGCACTTCGGTATCCCGATCAAGCGTGAACCTGGTGCGTCGCCGCTCGTCATCACGGATTTCTACTAGCTGGACGATAATTGCGGGGTCCGACGCCGGCTCGTAGGCGGTAACCGCCGACATGTCAAATCCATCCCCGACACCGCTCAAAGTGATACCCCAAAGCTCTCCGTCAATTGGCGGCGACGAGTTCCATTCCCCGTATGAGTGGGAACCATCGGTGACAAAGTACACTGTGTATGAGCCGCTATCGAGGCGAATGACCTCGTCGATTACTCGATTCTTGGCCGCACCGCCTGCGTGATCGGTGTCATCGTAATCCATGCTCCACACGATCTCTCGCGCACGGGCATCCATTATCCAACCGTAGTCGAACATGTCACCACCCTGCCCCTCGCCAAGCCCAAAGACGTTTACACCCCCCTCGCCAAGCGCAAAGACGTTTACGTCAATTGGCCTGGTGAGTGTGAAGCTGCGGGCGACCGTCTCATCATCTCCCAAGCCGACCAACTCGACGATGACGTTCTCCCGACGGACGGACCCATAGGTGTACTGCCCGACCTCATCGTCGTTAGATCTGAGCAGCCTCAGGCCTGTGATGGTGGCAATCCCGGGAACCAGTATCAAGGCCGCCAAGGTGGCGGCGAGCAGCATCGGCTTCTTCCACACAGTCGCCCTGCGGGCCACTTGTGGCGGCCACAGAACCCGAGCGGGGGTCGCTTCCCGTGGCAACGACTGGATGGCGTTTACCGTATCCTTTATCTGCATCAGCTCATCCGTGCAGCCCTTACATAAATCGAGATGGCGGCGGACCAATCCGTCCGCCGTCTCGCTGAGCTGCTCGTCGAAGAACCCGTAGAGCAGTTCTCGCACGGTTTCGCAGTTTGAGCCTTCAGGCTGTGAAAAATCTTGCTCACTCATTTGTTTAATGCCTCCCGAACAAGTCGGCGGGCTCTATTGAGCCGCGATTTAACGGTTCCCTCCGCCGTGTCGAGCATTTCCGCAATTTCCCAATACGAATAGCCCTCGATGTCGTGCAAAACGAGCACCTCCTTGGCACCCGCAGGCAGCAGTGCAATGGCAGATTCGAGATCGAGCCGAGTCTCAGGCATCGCTTCCCTAACCTCCGACTCGAACTCCGGCAGATTTTCCACCACCGTTACCCTGCTCTCTCTTCGCTTATCAGACCTCAACCTGGTCAGGACCTGGTTCACGCCCAGCCTGTGAAGCCATGTGCCGAACGCGCTCTTGAACTGAAAGGAGCCGATCGCCTCCCACGCTCTCACGAACGTGTCCTGCGTGGCCTCTTCAGCGGTGCGACCATCGCTTAGCATGCGCAAGCAGATCGCATAAACCCTCCCGACGTGAGCTTCATACAGCTCTGCAAACGCCTCGGAGTCACCTGCCTGAGCGCGGCGGACGATATCCTCTTCTTCCCAGGCTGGGGCCGTACCGAACTCGCCGCTCACGGCTGCCCGAGGGTGGTCACCGGTTTCATAACCGACTGCTCCCGAAATATCCTCGAGCGAATTGTTGAGTACTGACGGCACAATTGCAACTCCCGGTGCGCGGTGTCCCGTTACTGTCTACCAGTTGGACGCCGCCCAAGCGCTGTTTGTTCGCGCCGGGATTGCGGACGCTCCGGCCTAAGAAATCGGAGAGGAGAGGTATACCTTAGAGAGAGCTGTACCTGCGGCGGACGCAGCATCTGCACGAGCCCAGCACGGTCCGGAACGGCTGCCCGATGTGACGCGCTAGCCCAGTAGCTCACCGGAGGAAAAGCTTGACCGAAGCAGCGGGACGGTTCGACCAGTCGTTCGTGATCAGGATGATCCGCGACTTCTTGATAGCCCTGACGATTATCATCGTCTTGGAGCTGGGCGGCCGACTTTTCCTGGCTATGTGGAGCTTCCAGCAACGCGACCGGGAAAAAACTGAGCTAGCCGCCACGAGGCTTGCCTCCGATGTAAGGCAGATCATGCTCAACCGCGGCGGCCCCGTGGCTGCTCGGACCGTGTATC
>JAZFQE010000087.1:0-6592 GCA_036444955.1 Gemmatimonadales bacterium | reverse complement strand
CTGGCCTCGCCACGGCGGACTTCGGAGTTCACGCAGTGGTTCACCTGAATCCGATCGGATCGGCTGACGGTGCCCGCCTGACGCTGGGAGCAGGCGCGAGGATCCTGCGGCCGCTCGCCTATGGAGATGTGCGCTCGACCATTGAGAATGGGGGGCGGATCAGCATTACCGATTCACTGATAGCCGCGAGAATAGGCATCGAGTCCCTGTATCAGATTATCCCTGACGCCTTCTCGTTGTCGGAGTATCTGGACCGGGGATCGGGACTGGCGGCGGACTTCCTGGTGCGGGTCGAGTGGCCCACAAACGGCATCGCGTTTGAGATCATGGCGGCCAACATCGGGTCGGTTGACGTGAAGAACGTCGAACGGCGCGACGCTAACATTGATGTTTCCGAGCCCACGATGGAACGAGTCATTGACATCCTCACGTTCAGTGATCCCATCACTCTGCAGGACACCCTTAGCTTCGATGTGCGCGATAGTCTCGCCGTCGTAAAGGTTGATCTTCCCAAGGTGTTCCGGTTCACGGTGAGTGCCTGGGCCAACAGAATCTTGCAGATCGATTTGGCGGCTACGGCTCCCGTAACCGGCGTATTTGACACGCCAGCGGTAGTGGATTTGGGAACTACGTGGCGCTTTATCCGGCTCATTCCTCTGCGGATCGGAATCGTCCTCGGAGGGCCGCAAGGTGTGGGGTACACGGGTGGAATTGCAATCGAAGGCGGCAGGCTCTACCTGCAGGCGGCTGCAGCGTCGTTGGGAGGTGCCTTCAGGGGGGGCACCGGTAGCGCAGGGCGGTTTGAGTTCGGAATATTTTTCTAGCGGCTAGAACATTCCGCTCCGAGCGGACTGCCACAGTCGGGTCATCCGGTCGAAACCGGTCTGAAGCATCTGGGAGTTCATGACTGAAGGAGGTTGACTCAGTAACTCCTTCATTTCTCCTGCAAGCTTGGGGAATTCTTTGCGCAGCGCCATGCTCTTGTCAGCCAGTATCGCGTCCACCACCCTACTCAGTTTGTCCCTCTGGGCTTGGTCGTCCGGCACCTGGAACAGATATTTCGCTATGTCTTCGCCCTCCTTGCACAACCGCCCCAAATCGTCTAAGAACTCAGGCTCCTCTTGCTTCTGTCGCTCTTCTGTCATTTCACAATCCTCATGGGCTAGCACGTCACTGAGGCACGAATGATACCTACCCCCCGCGTGCTAACCAATATGCCGTATGACGCACGCCAGGGTGGGAGCAATCGTCTTGCGTTGGGGGTATGAGACGTTGCGAAGGCTGAGACGTGGTCGTGCTCCGTTATTATTCAGGCGGTCTTGAGATAGGCGCGATGACCAGATTACGTTTGTCGGGGTTCATGTCGCTTAGCGCGCTGACTGTGCTGGGTACAGCGTGCCGGTCGCGTGAAGGAGGGAGTACGGTATGGGCCCCTGAAGCAGGAGAAAGATTTTTTGCCAGCGTTAGACAACTCACCTTCGGTGGGCAGAATGCAGAGGCGTATTTTTCGAGTGACGGTGCGCGCTTGATCTTTCAAAGGCAGGAAAACGACTCGACTTGCGACCAGCAGTACCTGATCAACGTCGACGGCAGTAACATGCGTCGAGTGTCGAGCGGTCTGGGTCGCACGACTTGCGGGTACTTTCACAGCGACGACAGGCGAGTGCTGTACTCCAGCACGTTTCACGTCAGCGAACAGTGCCCTCCTCTGCCGGATTACTCGCAAGGTTATGTGTGGGCACTGTATGATTTCGACATTTATACTTCCGCTCCAGACGGGAGTGACTTGCGCGCACTCACAGATACACCCGGCTACGACGCTGAGGCCACCCTTTCAGCAGATGGCAACCGCATTGTGTTCACTTCGGTAAGAGACGGAGATCTGGACATCTACACGATGAACGTCGACGGGACAGAGGTTCGCCGACTGACAGACGCCGTCGGCTATGATGGAGGTCCATTTTTCTCGCCTGACGGCAGGGAGATAATCTATCGCGCGTGGCACCCCGAGTCAGCGGAGGAAATAAGCGAATATCAGCGACTTCTGGCGGAGGGTCTCGTTCGTCCGAGCCGGATGGAAATCTGGGTCATGAACGCGGACGGAACGAATCAGCGAAGAATCACTGATTTGGGAGGGGCCAACTTTGCTCCGTCATGGCATCCTGATGGCGAACGTATAATTTTCTCGTCCAATTACGAGAATCCGCGCTCTAGGAACTTTGAACTCTATTTGATCAACGTGGACGGAACCGGCTTGATCCGGGTGACTGGGAGCGAGGACTTTGATGGATTTGCGCACTTCTCTCCGGACGGTACCAAGCTGGCCTTCGCATCAAACCGGTACGGAAGTCAAAGAGGCGAGACAAACGTTTTCGTAGCCGAATGGGTGGAAATAGAAGGTGAGTGAGAAAAACGAGAAAAATGCTGGCGAGAACGACGCCGCAGAAAAACCACGCAGGCGCAAACCGGGCAGTACGGTTTGGGAGTGGACGAAGTCACTAGCTGTAGCGCTTGTGATCTGGTTTTTCCTGCGGTCATTGCTGGTTGAGGCCTTTCGTATTCCGTCGGGCAGTATGGAGAATACTCTTCTCGTGGGGGACTTCTTGTTTGTCAACAAGGCCCTCTATGGTGCCGAGGTGCCATTTATCGGCGCCAAGCTCCCCGCGATTAGAGAACCTGATCTCGGCGACATTGTCGTCTTCGCGTCGGTTGAGGAGCGCGGCGTGAACGTTGTAAAACGCATTGTCGGCATGCCTGGAGACACGCTCTCGATGCGTGACAATGTGCTCCACCGCGACGGAGAGAATGTGGACGAACCGTGGGCAATCCGCACTGATCCCGGCGGTGATCCGGCTGTGGCCCAGATGCGCTCCTGGCAGATTCGCTATCTGGTTGGCCGTGACCCCAACACGTACCGGCCGACCCTGAAGAACTGGGGCCCTATCGTCATTCCTCCCGACTCCTTCTTCGTCATGGGGGACAACCGAGATAATTCCTACGACAGCCGGTATTGGGGCCTCGTCGGAAGGGATCGGATAAAGGGACGGCCGCTGTTCGTTTACTACAGCTTCGATAAGAACGGCGTCCTGCCATTGCCGGCCATAACGTCGATTCGCTGGAATAGAATACTCTCGTCGCCACAGTGAAGCTCCCCGTGGGCTGACAGATTGGGTGGGAAAAAGAGGTGTGCTGTTTGGAGCGCTCCCCACGAACAGCTCGATCGGTGGAGCTACTTGTAGCGGTAGGTTATCCGGCCCCGGGTCAAGTCATAGGGAGAAAGATCGACCGCAACCCGGTCACCACGGAGAATTCTAATGTAGTGCTTGCGCATCTTCCCTGACACGTAGGCAAGCACCTCGTGTCCATTCTCTAGCTCTACTCTGAAAGTTGTGTTAGGAAGCACCTGCTTGATGGTTCCCATCATCTGAATTGCGTCGCTAGCCACGTGTTACTTGCTGACCTCTTATCGTTCAACCCTCCTTAACTGTACTGCGGTTCAGCTGGCTGAGTTACAGCCATAGGACAATACGCGGCCGAACGCCCGCATTTCGTGCACGTCAGCGTGACATGACGATACATTTCTCCGGGAACATGTCTCAGCCTTCTTCGGGGCGTCCGCTGGATTTTCTTGGCACCGCAGCAGGGACAGACCAGTCCAAGACTATCGCGGTCGGCCAAAATCAATCCCAGCGCTTCCGACGCCTTGTATTCCTTCACTCCTCGCCTTGCCATCGCGCACACCTCGTTCAAGCGGGCAGTAAATCTATGGTCCCGGAAGTGCCGTCGCAAACCGTCTTCCCTTGACCGCGGCCGTCTTGCGGTTAAGTCTGATCACATCATTGTCTTACGAGGTTCCGAGATGGAGGGATCCAGCCAGAGCGACCAGCCCGTATTGGTTGCAGATGTTGAAGTTACGGCCGTCCGCCCCGGGCGCACTGAATTCGTTCTCCAAGGCCGTGGTACTGATAGATCGGAGTACAGGCTCGAAATGCATCTCGACGTGCCGGTGGATCAGAAAACCAGCGCGGTGCTCGGCGAACTCTTCGCGCAGTCGGAGTGGAGGGTGTGGAGGAGCGTGCGATCCCCGATTGCTGCGCCCAACCCAAGGGCCCGGGGTGTGAAAACCTGAGCGCGAGAAGGCGCACCGCCCTGATGGAGGGAATCGAGCTAGGATAGTGGCCGTCGGTTTTTCCTGTCATACACCGTAACCTGTTGATTAACAAAGAGTTATAGCCGTTCCGCCAGCCCCACCGGGCGCTTGACTATGGGCTGCGCATCCGCTAGGTTGCCGCCTCAATTAGCGCGCGATTTAGAACTATATGGCTGGCGAACTCGGCAGTTCTCAACTTTCTACCCTTCTGGAAACCCTTCCTGGTATTGCCAGGGTTCTGCGGAGTCCCGTTGCCGACGCTCTCGTGAACATGATCCGTGCCGGTGCTGGTACTGGCCCGTTCAAGTATGACGATGCTGCCGAACTAATTCAGTACGCCGTCCGGAGAAGCCTGTTGGGAGACAGTGAGGGCGAGGCCTTGCTCGACGAGCTCAAGGGTTTCAAAAGACGCCGGCGCAAGCCACCCAAGGGAAAGACAGCGGCCAAGGCTACGTGGGGCAAGAGTAGGGGGCTGAAGGCAAGCAAGGGGGCCAAGAAGGTTTCCACATGGGGCACCAAGAAACGAAAGACCACTGCTAAGGAGGCTACTAGGAAGGGGCTGGCGGCAACGCGGGGTAGGAGTGTAGCCAAGAAGGCGGTAAAGAAGAAGGCAACTAAGAAGCCTGCAAAAAAGCGAACGAAGAGATCAGGGACTACTAGGCGTTAGACATTCGAGCATCGGAGAGGTCCCCGATGCCTGAACCTATCTGCCAGTTCGCCGAAGAGCTGCGGTGTCTGCTCCGCGCTCGCTCTCCGGAAGATCTGGAACACGTCTGGCACGACCTTCGGATTGACTCTCTCGGCTGGGACGTGGTTACGGCAGCAAGGCGCCGCCGCATGGCCTTCTTGGAGCCAGTTCTGTCGGAGGTTGACAGGCTGTTGCTCAAGCTCCTGTGCCAGGTTCGCGACATGGCCTCTGGCGATTCTGCGGCTGCCGAACACGTCAGAACGTTCAGGGTCTTCCAACTCGAGCGCCTTCAGAACGCCGCCGCCGCCGCTCTCGTTGCCCAACGGTTTGGCGTTGCCGGTTTGAGCACTGTCGTAGCTGATAGGGCAGCACCCATCTCGCGTAGGTACTACGCATTCTTGGGTATAGCCGAGCGGCATCCCCGCGACGAGTGGAATCTGTTCGACGGGTTTCTCGTGCGGGGAGGCCACCATGCGTTTGTGGGAGCAGCTGCCGAAGCTTTACGGTATTATCCAGAGCGCTGTCCGGCCGGAAAGCTCGTCGAATTATTCAAGGCCATTCGAGGCTACCAGTTTCTGAGATCTTTCTTGGGGCCCCGAATCCTTCAGACTCTTTACGTGTTGGCCGACCCGCGTACCACACCGCTCTTCCGGGAGCTGCTCACGGTGGGGCACACCCACGGCGACCCAATGCACTGTGAGGTGACCAGGGCAATGGTGATGATCAAACGATTCGCCGGTCGAATAGAAGCCAACGCAAAGTTTGGCGTATTGGACTGCGAACGTGCTGAAGTTGTAGTGCGGAATGCCGCGTCGGTTTACGAGTGGCACCGGGACGTTTTTCTTCCGGTGGCGCTCTTGTGAGTCGGTAGTTCCCAGTAGCTAGCGAAACCAGCGCCTGAAGATGGTGGTGCTGCTGCCTTCCACCGTAGTCTCAAACAGGATCGCGTTGCCACCGGGGTCGTAGAACCCCAGCCATTCGGTGGAGTCAGGTTCCCACACGAACGTGATGTTTCGGGTACTTCTGTCCCACTCTCCCACGATCCATTCGCCACTCGATAGGTACCTCCATCCGGCGGCGCCGTCTGCCGAGAGCTGTAGCTGCGCAGACGAGCGTTCCTCAACGGCTATGTCTCCTAACCATCTCCCGGTGAGAGGCCGCGCGAGGGCCGTCTGCGGTGACATCGTAATCACCTCGCCCTCGGGCGTGTAAAGCAGCAGCCATCCGTGAGACACTTCATAGCTCGCCACAATCGTGGTGTCGCCCCAAGCGATTAGTGAGTCTGGTGTAAGCCGGTATTCCAACGCGTACCGATCGTTCGCGACCAACATCGTATCGCTGTAGAATTCGAGCCAAAGCGCTCTAATCCGCCGCAGACCTACCCATCGACCTGTCCGCAGCGGTGCATCATCGAATGCGGGACCGTCGTTTTGCGAAACCCCCTGTTTCGGAGTCGCGGCGGCTAGCGCTGCTAGCATAACCGGAATGAAGAACGTTTTCATCAGGCGGTGCGCTCAGACTGTGGGAGTCGATAGTAACGAGTCGACATTAAAATGGGGAGTTCAGGGACGCAACGTCCTACCACGAATGCCCGATTCCGATCCCGAGAATCAATCCTAGATCGTCCTGAACGGGCTGCGACCCGGGGACAAGCGGTCGCCGACCGGCAAGATATTCGTAGCCGATCACGGGTTCCACCACCACGCCGGAGCGGGTAAGCCATCGGTAACCGACAAAACCTCCCACTCCTAGAT
>JAZFQE010000086.1:0-9593 GCA_036444955.1 Gemmatimonadales bacterium | reverse complement strand
TGGGCGCTTCGGCAGCGCCGGGGAGGAGCTCCTGGTGGAGGAGTTCATGGAGGGTTAAGAGCTTTCGGTGTTCGCCCTGACCGATGGGGAGCACCTTGCCTTGCTGCCTAGTGCCCAGGATCATAAGCGCATCGGCGAGGGTGACACTGGTCCTAACACTGGTGGCATGGGAGCATATAGCCCGGTCTCGATTGCGACCCCAGAGCTGCTCAACCGAGTTGAGGCAGCAATCTTGAAGCCCACCCTCAGAGCTATGGCGGAGCGTGGAACTCCTTATAAGGGAATGCTTTACGCAGGCCTAATGATACGTGAAGACGGTACACCGAGCGTTGTGGAATTCAACTGCCGTTTCGGTGATCCCGAAGCTCAGGTTGTGCTTCCCCTGCTCGGCGATGGCATCGAGCAGGCACTTTGGGCCATCGCCGCCGGTGAAGCCTGGCAACTTGCTGACCCGGTCGACAAAGCTCGTGCTGCAGTGACGACAGTGATCGCCGCTCCCGGATATCCAGATGCTCCCAAGAAGGGCGCGGAAATTTCCCTAGCCGGTGACACCGGGCCGGACGGTCTCCTGTTCCACGGCGGGACGGTGCTCGAATCGGGCAGGCTGCGGGTCTCTGGAGGCCGCGTTCTCTCCGCTACGGGCCTGGGAGCGGATGTGGCAGCGGCTCACGCTGCGAGCTTGGATCTTGTGTGCCGAATTACATTTGAGGGCATGGTGTACCGGCGCGACATCGCGTGGCGCGAGCTGGCCCGTGCCCGAGCTTCCTGAAGTCGAGACTATTGTCCGCGACTTGGCGCCGCGCCTGACCGCGCGCCGCTTCTACAATCCAACCATCCATCGTCCGGACGTCCTGCGCGGCGTATCGAAGCAACGGCTCGAACGCACGCTGTCGAGAGCTCTCATCCGCTCAGTCTCGCGGCGAGCAAAGCACGCGGTCATTCTCCTGGATTCAGGATACCGGCTGGTTATACAGCCGAGGATGACGGGCTCTCTGATCGTGTACCAAAGAAGACTCCGGGCAGACGAACGGAGGTACGCGGTATTCAGCTCAGGGTTGGGTAATGGTTCTAAGCTCGTATTCCGTGACGTTCGCCGACTAGGCACGATCTCGCTGCTCGATGAAAAACAATGGGCTGAGTACACATCCCGCATCGGGCCTGAGCCGCTGGAGCCAGAGTTTACGGAAGAAGTGTTCCGCCAGCGGATGGCTGCTAGCCGTCAGGCAATCAAGAAGGTTCTGATGGATCAGAGAAAACTGGCCGGCGTCGGGAACATCTACGCCAACGAGGCGTTGTTCCAGGCCCGGATCGATCCCTCACGCCCCGCGAACAGTCTCAAGCGAACTGAATTGGCCGCTCTTCATACCGCTGTTTGCGACGTCCTCGGAAAAGCCGTCTCCCATCGGGGAACCACGTTCCGGGACTACCGCACTGGGACTGGCGAGGCCGGGCACTTCCAAGCGCGGCTTCATGTCTACGGCCGCGGCGGCCAACCATGCCGGGTGTGCGGTTCTATATTGGTGACCACGCACGCCATCGACCGCAGGTCCACGACATTCTGTTGGCGCTGTCAGGGCAGCGGCGGATAGGCAACCGACGACTTGACACAGCTCGCACCAGCGACCCCCGACATTGAGGCACTGCGGCACCGAGTGGCGACGTTTGCCCAAGATCGGCCGGCGGTCTACCGGATGATCAATCCAGTGGGCCGAGTTATCTACGTCGGCAAGTCGAAAGAGCTCCGGACTCGTCTTCTCTCATACTTTAGAGCGAGTTTCCCATACGACAAAGCAGCACGCATCATCACTGCGACTTGCGAAATTGAGTGGGACTACCAGCCGTCGGATTTTTCAGCGCACCTGACTGAGCTGCGGCAGATCAAGAAGCACAAGCCGCTCTATAACGTCCGCATGAACCGAACCCGTACCTGGGTCCTGGTAAAAGTATCGTCGGGACCGGCGCCAAAGATTTACATCGGCCGATCTCCGGGACCGAGCAATGTCCGCCATTACGGCCCGTTCAGATCACCCGGGAGAGTGCGGGACGCTGTCAAGACATTGAACGACCTGCTCGGCCTGAGGGACTGCGCTCTCAACATGCCGATTGTTTACTCAGAACAGGTGGATCTTTTCGGGCTGAATTCCCGCGCGGGATGCATTCGCTACGAGCTGAAGACTTGCACTGCGCCGTGCGCCGGCTTTGTCACCGAAGCGGCTTACACAATTCAGGTGGCTGCCGCCCTGGCCTTCCTCGAGGGCCGATCCATCACGCCGATTGACCGCGTGGTGGAGACCATGAGCCGGGCTAGTGACTCCGGCCAGTTCGAGATCGCCGCCCGATGGCGTGCACGATTTGAGTCGCTAGAGTGGTTCTTCGCAGAAATCAATAAAGCGCGGAGTGTGATAGACTCGCTCACTTTCGTCTACACCGATCCGGGTTCGCACGGCGAAGCAATGTCCTACGTGATCAATCGGGCCCGTGTGCGGGCGGCTGCACCCGCGCCGCACACTCCGATCGAAGCGGAGGCCTTCCGAGCTCTGGTAGCGCAGCACGGCAAGACAGAATCATCAGCGAGACCGGTCCCAGCCGATGACATAGATGAGATGCTCCTACTGTTGAGCTGGTTCAGACGCCACCCAGCAGCCATCCGGAAGACGGTTCCTCTGGAATACTGGGTCAGCAACGGGCACCGCGCCCTTCACAGCCCACCGATTAATTCATGCTGACCGCGCTTGCGCAGCTCGGGATCGGACTGGCCGTTCTGACTCTGGGAGGCTACGTCCTCGTGAGAGGGGCAACGGCACTCGCTCTATTGGCTCGCGTCTCTACCACCGTCATCGGTCTCACCGTAGTCGCGATGGGTACCAGCCTGCCCGAGCTGGCGGTGAGCCTCGACGCAGCCAGGCTCGGATCAACCGAGATGGCCTACGGCAACATTGTGGGCTCCAACATCTTCAACATCGCCGTGGTTCTTGCAGTGGCTGCCTTTATTCGAGCCATCCCCGTGACCCGCCAGACCTTCCGCGTCGGGTACCCGTTCATGTTACTCGTCACAGCAATGGCGTTGTTACTCGGCCGCGACGGATTGTTCGACCGCGCCGAGGGTCTCTTCTCCATCGTTCTACTCGGCGCCTTTACCGGCTACCTGATCCGCCATGCCCGCCGGATCGTCCCCCCGGAAGAGAAAAAAGAATTTCGAGCCGGGATTCGAAGAACCTCGCACCTCAACAAGTCTGGCAGCGCCTGGCTGAGGAATTTGGGGCTCGTTGCTGTGGGTATGGCGCTCCTGACAATCGGTGCTCAACAGACGGTAGTGGGCGGCGTGCACGTCGCCCAACTTATTGGAGTCAGTGAGAGGATAATCGGCCTCACGATATTGGCCATCGGCACCTCTCTGCCGGAGTTGGCGACCGTGATTGTCGCAGCCAGGCATGAGGAGCCGGGCCTTGTGATAGGCAATGTGATAGGCTCGAACATATTCAACATCCTGGCAGTACTAGGCACTACGAGCATCGTCTATCCCGTCACCGTCGCCCCGATCGCTCAGTCGTTCGACAACTGGGTTATGCTCGGCTTCTCGATACTGCTCCTGCCGCTGATGTTGACCAGGCGCCAGGTGGGGAAATTCGACGCCACGGCCCTGATAATCCTGTTCGGTCTCTACAACTGGTTCTTGCTCCGCTGACCAAATTAGGAAGCTGCCAGCTTCACTATCCGCGCGCGCGGCGGTATCACGGGTTCGTACTCCATGATCCCGACCGTCGGGCGAATGTCGAACCGCTGGGGACCTGCCGCCCCGGGATTCATGATGGTCTGCGGCCCGTCGAGCAACTCAAGCAGAGACCTGTGTGTGTGGCCATAGACAATAACGTCTGCCTCCGGGTAGTTCTGGCTCAAGATCTCGGGCGTTGGTGAACCGAACTGATCGCCGTGTGTGATCGTCACCATCAGACCCTCCAGATCTACTTGAGCCACAGGGGGAAGTCTTTCACGCAGCTCAAAACCGTCAGTGTTGCCGTACACCGCTGTGACAGGCGCGAGAGCCTCCAGTTCCGCCAAGAGGTCGAGCGACCCGATATCCCCCGCGTGAAGGATGTGATCCACCTGGGAGAAGACATCGAGGACTTCAGCGCGGAGCAGACCGTGAGTGTCTGCTACGATCCCGATCCGCACCGCCTATCCCTTCCAGCGAGGCGCCACCTCGATATCGAGCCCCATATTGTCCAGGATTCTCTGGACCAGGAAATCGATTAGATCGGAGATCGAACCGGGTCGGTGATAGAAGCCCGGGGCGGCGGGGATCACGCTTGCCCCGGCCTCAGCCGCCAAGAGCAGGTTTCTGAGGTGCACTACGGACATCGGGGTCTCGCGTGGAACCAGGATCAGCTTGCGGCGTTCCTTCAGCGCTACGTCCGCCGCCCGTTCCACCAGCGACCTACTTGTGCCGTGAGCCACCGCGGCCACGGTTCCCATTGAGCAGGGGCAGATCACCAGGCCCGCGCTCCGCACCGAGCCCGAGGCGGGCAGTGCCCCCCTGTCTTCATCGTTAAACACCGTGACGCTGCTCCAGTCGCCGCCCGTTGCCTCCCTAAGCGCCTCCTCCGACTCGATCCCCGTTTCGGCCCGCAGCAGCCGCCAGCCGTGCTTGGTGACTATCAGGTGCACCGGCACCTTCTTGGTGGCCAGTATTTCAAGCAGGCGCACCCCGTACGGCGCTCCCGAAGCACCGGAGATCGCCAAGCCCCAGGGCAGTCCGGTCGAGTTCACTTGCGGACCTCCGACGGCGTCGTCACCGTTCACAGCACCCTGTCCAGCAGCGCCCCCGTCAGCACTACCAAGCTCATGATCCCATTGAACGCGAAGAACGCTGCTCCCACTCGGCTAAGATCGTCGTGCTTCACCAGTCTGTGCTCCCAGGTCAGAATACCCGCACCTACGGCAATCCCTATGTAGTACCACACGCCGAATCCGGCACCTACTCCGAATATCACTAAGATAGCTAAAGTTATGCCATGAAGCGATTTAGCCAGCACTATGCTCCGCTGTTTTCCGAGGAGCACAACCGCACTCCGAAGGCCTTGCTCCCGATCGAATCGCTCGTCCTGTAACGCATAGAACATATCAAATCCAGCGACCCAGAGGGTCACGCCAGCGGCAACTGCCAGTAGAGGCCATGCCGGCGTGCTCCATCGACCGGCGACCGCCAGGTAGCCACCGATGGGCGCGACAGCTAATGCTCCGCCCAGCCACAGATGCGACCAGCTCGTGAATCGTTTGCTGTAGCTGTAGCCCAAAACCCACAGCAGAGCTGGCACGCTGAGCATCAAGCAGACACGGTTCAGCAAGCCCGCTGCCACCACAAAGACCGCGGACGCCAGCGCCACCGATATCGCGGCCTGGCGCACTGACAGGGCACCCGTGGGCAGTTCCCGGCCTCGCGTCCGCGGGTTCAGCGCATCAGTCTCCCGGTCCACGATCCGGTTGAACCCCATGGCGGCAAACCGGACGGCGGTGAAGGCCACCAGCACCAGTACCAATTTCGTGACTCCCACCGGGTACTGAAACGACGCGTACACCACGCCCAGGAAGGCGAACGGCAGGGCGAAGACGGTATGCGGCAGCTTCACGAAATTGACGTAGCGGGCAAGGATCGACTCTCCCTGGACCGTCTGGCCTTCCCTCGTACCGGCCTCCCGCGCCCGATCGAGCGCCCTAAGATCCGGCCGCCAGGCAGCCGTCTTAATGGACCTGCCGATACGTCATTCTCCCGCGCTGATCCCGAGCTGGTCCCACACAGCGTCCACCCGGGCTATGGTCTCCGCGTCCATTACAATTCTAGTCGGCCATTCGCGCTCAAAACCCTCTTCCGCCAACTTCCGGGTTCCGTCAATACCCATCTTGGAACCATAGGTAAACGATCGAGCCGAATGGTCCAGCACGTCGATCGGTCCCATCGAGAAGCGAGTATCGCGCTCGGGATCGATGTGATTGAGCGCCACCCACCAGACCTCGTCAGCGTCTCTCACGTTCACATCCTTGTCAACGACGATGATCAACTTGGCAAGCGACATCAGACCCATCCCCCACAGTGCGTTCATCACCTTCCACGCCTGACCTGGATACTGCTTGTCTATGCTGACGAAAACGAGGTTGTGGAAGATACCGGCTGGCGGCATGTGATAGTCTACTATCTCGGGAACTGTGAGCCTCAGGAGCGGCAGAAATATCCGCTCGGTGGCGTGCCCTAGATAGTAATCCTCCATCGGCGGGCGTCCCACGATCGTCGTCGCATAGATCGGAGCTTGCCTCATTGTTACGGCAGTTACGTGAACCGCCGGGTAATAGTCGGCGAGCGAGTAGAACCCGGTGTGATCGCCAAAAGGACCCTCTAAAACGAGGTCCTCCGCCGGATCTATGTATCCTTCGATCACGAGGTCCGCCTCGGCGGGCACCTTGAGTTGTGACGTCACGGATTTCGCCAGCGCGACTGGATGGCTCCGCAGGAACCCGGCAAAAATGTATTCGTCAATATTGGGAGGAAGCGGGGCGGAGGCCGCATAGATTGAAGCCGGATCTCCACCGATGGCCATCGCTACCGGCATCTTTTCGCCTCGCGCAGCCATCTCGCGCCAGTGCGCCGCACCCACCTTGTGACGCTGCCAGTGCATCGCCATGAGATCTTTCCCAAGCACCTGAACTCTGTACATCCCAACGTTTCTCACACCGGTTTCGGGATCGCTCGTAACGACCTGCGGCAGAGTTAGATAGGGACCGCCGTCTTCCGGCCAGCAAGTGATGATCGGCAACTTCGTGAGGTCCACGTCACCACCTTGCAGCACGATCTCCTGGCAGGCCGGCTTCCCCTTCACGGTTCGCGGCGGGAATCTTGTAATCTCGGCTATCTTGGGCAGTAGCGCGATCTTCTCCAGCCATCCTTCTGGCACCTTCACCTTGATTAGCTCTTCGATTCGCGAAGCGATTTCGTCCAGGTCGCCAACGCCGAGTGCCAGTCGTATCCGTTTCATCGAACCAAAGAGGTTTATGGCAACCGGGGTCCCGCTCTCCGTACCGTCTTCCAGTATTGGTTTTTCAAACAGGAGCGCCGGTCCTCCATCTCTGCTCTTCATGCATCGATCGGCGATCTCCGCTATCTCCCTAACGACAGAGATCGGGTGACTCACTCTAACGAGCTCGCCCACCTGATCGATGGCTCGCACGAACTCGGCTACGCTGTTAATTGTCAATCTTGTTTCCCCAGTGAATCACAGATATGCCACCCGTGAGCCTCCTGAAGCCCACCCCTGCGAACCCGGTCTGCTCCATGCGCTCGACCAGCTCCACGGGCGCAGGAAAATCAACAACTGACTCCGGCAGGTAACTGTATGCGGTGGAGTGTCTGGAAACCGTCCTCCCGACCCAAGGCAAGATGTATCTAAAGTAGAGCATGTACAGGGGTCTCAGTGGCCAGGTGGTCGGGGTACAGAAGTCGAGCACTACGAGGCGGCCTCCGGGCTTGAGTACACGTGCAATCTCCCTGAACCCTCCGTCCAGATCGGTGAGGTTTCTGACCCCAAACCCGACGGTACACCCGTCGAACCGACCGTCGGCGAACGGAAGCGAAAGCGCGTCCGCTCCTACTGCGGCAACCCGAGCCTTAGAGCGCCCTAGGCGCAGCATGGGGATGACAAAGTCGGCCCCGATCACGTGGCCACCAAATCCGTCTCTTCTCGACAGTTCGGCTGCGAGGTCCAATGTGCCCGCGCAAAGATCCAAGTAATGACCGGCGGGAGAGTCCTGCCAGCGAAGCGAATCGATTGCGGTCTTACGCCACGATCTGTCTATATTGAAGCTCAACAGATGATTCAGCAAATCATATCGCGGAGCTATTGATGTGAACATGCTGCGCACGTACGTCCGCTTCTCATCACCCGTTAACCGTCGCGTCTCGATCTGAGTCGGAGACATAGTCACCAAACTTACCGGCACGTTTGAACCCACCGCAAGCAACCCCGTCATGTACTAGGAGCATGTCGCGTCCCGGGGAATCCTCTACGAAGTGAAACCTCCGAGCGACCTAGGCACCGTCAGCGACCAAGAGGTGGTGGAGTGGGCTCTAAAAGGAAACGAAAGAGCCTGCCGCGAACTCGTACGTCGCTACGAGCGTCCTGTCTTTTCGCTCGTTTTCCGAATGGTGAGGCATCGGGAGCGGGCGGAAGATCTAACACAGGAAACCTTTGTGAAAGCCCTCAACGCCCTCGAGAGCTACCGTCCGGACTACAAGTTCTCGTCGTGGATATTCAAGATCGCCAATAACGCCGCTATCGATCATCTGAGGCGAAAAGAGCTCGAGACGCTGTCGATAGACGGCGCACCAGACGCCGACAGCGCCGATACCGCCCGGGAGTCTGCCCTGCAGCTCCGCGACGCCGGTGAGTCTCCGCTGGACGAGTTGGAGGCGCGCGAACTCGGCTCCGCTATCGAGCGGGCCATCGGGCAGCTTAGACCCGAATACCGCTCGTGCATCATCCTGCGCCACGTGGAAGGGTACCCCTACGAGGAGATCGCCGAGCTGTTGGAGCTGCCGCTGGGGACCGTGAAAACCTATATCCATCGGGCGCGTAATGAGCTCAAGCAGGTCCTCGAGTCACAGGACGAGTGAAACCGGGTAGCAGCTTGGGCCGTAGGGAGAACTAGATCCAGCATTAGACAGTCTGGACGAATGGGTGGGTTGAAACAATGAAAGTCCGATCACAGAACCGGAACTGGCCTGAAGAGCCAGACGAACGGCTCGACCAGGCACTTGCTAGCCTGGGCCATCTCGTGCCCAGCGCCGGGCTCGGCGACGCCGTCATGGCTCGACTTAGGTCGCTCCAGGCGGGGACGCGCGTTCCCATAATACGACCCGCGGCGGCAGTCGTGCGACGCCGCTGGACATGGGTCCTCTCCGGTGGCTACGCGCTCTCGTCAGCCGCGTCCCTCGCTCTGCTCGCCACGTTCTGGACTCAGGTGGTTCAGTTCGGAACGGCAATGGGGTGGGTTACGCTAGATGGGCTGGCAGCCGGCTGGCACGCCGTCGTTGAGGGTGTTGCGAACTCAGCAGCGACGCTGGCCCTGCAGGGCCTGGCCTCGCTTGAGCTGCTGCCGCTGGTGGCTGGCGCGACTGCGCTGGCGTGGCTCTCTATGATGATAAGTGCGTTCGGTATATACCGAATTTTGGCACACTACAATGTGGGAAGGAAACAAGTCCATGCGATCCGCTAGGGTAATTGTCTCAGGGGTTGTAACACTGAGCCTCCTGATCATTGGAGCGATTAGTGGAGCAGCGCAGAACGTGAGCGTCGTTGTCGGGCATCAGGCCAGTTCGGCCGACGGTGGAGCCCTGAGTTTCGAGTTGGATGACGGTTCCCTGCTTCGCATCCAACTGTCCGACGGCCACATCCACATAAACGGAAACATGATCGGTTCGTACGACCGTGAAGGGACGGTCGAGCGGTCGTGGCTCCAATTGGTACGTCAAGCGGTGGCACTGAGCTCGGCCGAGCTGTTGCAGGCTGCCAGAGCTTGGCAAGATGAGGAGCTGGCAACTGTTGAAT
>JAZFQE010000085.1:0-2253 GCA_036444955.1 Gemmatimonadales bacterium | reverse complement strand
ACGCTGTTCGCGATTTCCTCGCCGAGCGACTGCACGCGTTCCACGAGTTCACATCCTCCGCCGCCTACCGATTGAGTAGTCTGGTCAGCATATCACGGTCCTCAGAATTGGACCACCTCCCTGGTGGGACCCCATGGATAGCTCCTGTCATCTATCCCTTGCCAAGCACAATATTAAGGTGGGCTGAAAGGCGGGAAGCCGGAAGATAAGCGGGGCAGAAACCTTGTAACCCGACCGTAACTTGACTCTCCTTGCACACTTGGATATTCTTCCGCCCTCTTGAGGCGGTCCAAACATGAAACCCGGCCAGAGCTAGGCGGCAGCTCCCAATCCACACGGCTTATTCCAGTAAGGAGGCGACAATGGCTGATCTCACAATGGCGACCTTGGATGGCGACAGTACCAAAATCGGACAAGAGGCTCGCCGTCGGCACCAACGTCCGGTTAGGCAACAGCGCCGCGACAGCACGTGCTACGGCGCGGCCTCGAATTCGGTGCCACATGCAGGACACTTCGCCTCTTTCTTCTGCGGTGGATCCACAGGGAAGGCGATATTGATCGACTTCTCATCGGAAAAGATTCCGCGAAACGTCTTGTCGACGACCGCACGCTCCAGTGATGCTCGTAAGACTTCCTCGACCTTTCGATAGATGGCGAAGTCGGTTTCGCCGAGACCACCGTGTTTCGAGCCGTGACTGATCGCACTTCGCAAGCCCCACATCCGACTCGCTTCGTCCTTCGATACTGAAACCGTTCCCAAGGCGTCGGCCAACTGCGACAACCGACGGGTGAAATGACGCGTGGACTGGCTTGGATCAGTGCTTAGGAGAGTCTCAATGGCCGTAGCGACGAAGAGCCAACGGATGTCGATGGGCCCGGTGCGCGCGGCATACTCGAAGAACCACAGCGCCTGCTGGACACGGGATGAAGCAGGGAACGGGTCACTGAAAAATGCGGACGCCACGCTACGTAAGCGGAGCAGGTCCGCTGGGGATAGCCAGTCATGCTCTGGTTGAGAGGTCCATGCTTGAGCCCCGAATCCGCGAACAGGTCCTGGAATCAGCTCAAACTCGCCTGAACGAACGTCACCAACAAGGCGGACGGCGAACTCAAAGCCGATGGATGTAGGCCTTACTAGACGGCTTAGCGCGATACCGAGCTGAAGCTTCTCGTCGGAGTCCCACGCGGAGTAGGGCGAGCGGGGTGCGTTTATTCGGACGAATGCGTAAAGAGGGGCTCGGAGATCGGCGACCTTTCCCCTGTTGACTCCCGGGGGGTCACATGCGGCCGTGATTGCATGAAAAACCTCCCAGTCTACAGGAATCACCTCGAGTTCAGAGGTTATGGCGAAGGATTCGCGAAGTCGCTCTTCTTCAGGCACTCCCATAGGTGGCACAAGCTCCATCACTACGTCGACGATTGGAGTCGAATCCTTGATGACCCCAATACCTCTGTGGCGAACTCTAAGGGCGGCGAGAGCTTCCACAGCGGCTTCGGCGTCCGCCTGAGAAGTACTCGATTGGGTTTCAGCGCAGGAAACCGGAGTTCCCTTAACGAAGACGCAGCCGCGGAATGCACCTGACGGCTCGCGCCAGAGCTTGCAGGTAAGCCCGTAAGCCTGCCATGTCTTCAGGATCTCAGTCACTCAGTCGACCATCCTGTGAAAGGATTCGGGGTCAGACATTGCTATTTTTATAATCTAAAAGCCCTCACGATTCTGCCAGCAGCGTGAGTCTACGCCAGAACCCCCGGATGTCTTTCTTTTCGAATTCGAACTGTTGTGGCCATCCGTCACGACCAGCAAAATACTCTTGAAAGGCCCAGATCGCATCCTCGACGCTGATGTTTTCCTTTGTCCAGTAATGACGGTCGATCGACCCCTCCTGATACTCGAGACAAAACCCGTCACGGTTCCACACCGCCTGCATATAAATCAATTCGTCTCGCGACAGAATTGCGAAAGGATCCTGTTGCCCGGGCAGTTTCCGGAAAACCTCATTGATCAGGACCGGTGTAGCGCCAGCTTCGATTTCTAGAGTCGGCGCTAAAAGTTTCATTGATGGACACAACTATTGAGTAGCCTGGTGAGTCCCGGTCCTCAGAGTTCCAACGCATGAGAAGAATCTGCCCTTCAGCCACCCCCCTTTCCGCGGGACCAGTTCCCTTCCCCTCCGCCTCTCCAGCGAGCGAGCCGAGTCCTGTCGCTTTCCTGCCCCACCGCCACGCCCCGAGGTCACTGGCACCTAGCAACAT
>JAZFQE010000084.1:0-3127 GCA_036444955.1 Gemmatimonadales bacterium | reverse complement strand
GACGCCGGCCAGCACGCGGGGGCGCACCGGGATCCAGTAGCTCAGCGGGTAGGCCTCGACGCTAAGGGTCAACGCGACGGTGCTCCTGTCCTCGTTCGAGAAGTTCGCGGAGTGGTAGGCGAGTACGCCCTTGATCGCGAAGTGACGGAGGGGCTGAAGGCCGTAGAAGATGCCAACCACCGGGCTGCCGTCATCGACGTCGTCCACCTCGAGATAGCCCAAGTGGCCACCAACGAACACTTCCAGCTCGTGCTCGTACGAGTCGAGCGGCTCCTCGACGTTGTCGACGGCCCATAGCGGACCGGTCGCCAAGCAAATCACCGAGAAAACAAAGCACAACCGCTCGATCACTTACCGCAACCTTCTCGGACTGCTGCAACCAGCCAGTCGTGTTGCAGCTTCAGCGAAGGGATCAAGGCCATTATAGCCGAGAGGTTCCACGGCTGACTTAGAACCTGACGGCGACGCCCGCAGTCCAGTTCGCGATGCTTTTCACGTCGTCGTGTCGTCCGATTCGCAGCAAGTCGACAATCGACCCGGCTCTCCCGTAATGTGCCGAAACTGGATCGTCGGGTATCTGGCGGACTGTCAGCACTTTGAGGCCGCTCCGTCGCACAGTTGTCGATTGTCATCCGGGGTAAACTGGCACCCATGAAGTCGAAATCGTGGTGTTCTCCAGGGCAGTTGTTGATGCTGATGCTTGCGGGATGGATCAATCGACATCAGCAAGCGGTCATCGCGTACCAGAAAGAAGAGATCAAGGTGCTGCGTGAGATGCTCGGTGGCAAGCGTCTTCGATTCACCGATGAGCAACGCCGTCGCCTTGCCTTGAAGGCCAGAGCCCTTTCGGCTTGCACGTTGAAGGACCTGGGGCCTCTCGTCACCCCTGACACTTTGTGCCGTTGGTTCCGTAAGTATGCCGGCGCGAAGTACGACGGCAGTGAGCAGCGCCGACCGGGACGCCCACCAAAGCCGCAACATATCCGAGACCTAGTGGTACGGCTTGCCAAGGAGAACACCGGCTGGGGATACACCAAAGTCCGGGATGTCATGTTCACCCTGGGCCACAAGATCAGTCGGACCACCGTGCGACGAATCCTCGCCGAAGACGGGATTGAGCCTGCTCCTGAGCGCCGCAAACACATGCCGTGGGCCACGTTCCTGAAAGCCCACTGGGGCGCGATCACGGCGATGGACTTCTTCAAGGTGGAAGTGATGACGTTGATCGGCCCGGTGCGCTACACGGTCCTTGTCGTCATGGACTTGAAGACCCGCCACGTCGAGGTGGCCGGCGTCGTGCGCGAAGCCTACGAGAAATGGATGCTTCAAGCCCTGCGCAACCTGACCGACGCCGTGGATGGATTCCTGCTGGGCAAGACCCACCTGATCATGGATCGCGACCCCATCTTCACGAGCGATGTCCGGGACATGCTCAGGCACGCCGGGGTGAAGCCTGTTCGCCTGCCGCGCCGCAGCCCCAACTCGAACGCGTTCATCGAAAGGCATAGAACAATAGGCGGTACCTAGCGCATGACGACGCTACAAAGGAGGCCGCCATGATCAAGAATTCTCGCATGTATGTTGGAATTGACCTTCACAAGAGTGTTATTCAAGTGTGCGTTCTGGATTCAGACGGCAAGACTGTCAGCGAGACTCGGCACACCGGGAGTTCACTGAAGGAAGGCCTTGAAGTAGTGCAACACCTCGCTCGCTGGAAGCGAGTTGCACAAGTATGCGTCGAGTCAGTCGGAATGAATCGCTGGTTTGTGAACGCATGCGTCGCTGCCGGACTTGAGGTGATCGTGGTTGATCCGGTGAAGCTCAACCTGCGAATGCTCGGCAAGAAGACGGACCGACGCGACGCTTATGAAATCGCGAGACGCCTGAGACTCGGCGACGTCGCGCGGAACGCTCAGACCTATTATCCAACCGAAGAAGAATACGCGTTCAGGAAGCTCCTCAGGACCCGGCACAAACTGGTTCATCTGCGGCAACAATTGACCAATCAGGTGCGCGGTCTTCTTGCTGCGTACAGACTCCCGTGTCCAACAAGCGCTCTGTATATTCCGAAGAACCTGAAGATTCTATCTGCGATTGAGCTCCCCAATCAGATGCTGCATGAATGTCACGAGTCAATCGTGGCAGCGCTCCACCGGGTTCAGGCCTCCATCAACGACTTGACGACATCACTAGAGCGAAAGACCCGCCGGTCCAAAGCGAATGCACTGATCGAGCATGTACCGAGCGTAGGATTCCAAACTGCTGCCACGTTGTTCTATGAGCTTGGTGATGTCAGTCGTTTCAAGAGTGCCAAGGCCGCTGCAAGTTATGCTGGGTTGGTGCCCCGCGTGGCCGCCTCGGCAGACAAGAGTCACCATGGCAAGATTACGAAACGCGGAAATCCAGAATTGCGGTGGATTCTCAGTCAAATGGCGGTGCGCCTGATGTCGCGGGATCCACGAGTCCAGGCTTGGGCGGGCCCAAGGCTCAGGCGCACGCACAAGAACAAGGTTCGGATAACGCTCGCGAGACGCCTCCTGGTTGGCGTGTACTACATGCTTCGACATGGCGAAGCATTCGACCTGAACCGTTGTCTCGGATTGCCCGTGGCGTGAACCGAATCGAAACATAGCAAACGTGTCGGATTGAACGGTGCCGGACTCCGGAAGCTTTCAGGGCATCTAGCCCTTTCATCCAAATGGAGCCGGCACCGACTACCCCACTGAGCCATGGGAGCTCGAAAAGGCAATCGGACCAATCCGACGACGCCAGATTGGACTTGACAATCTAAAGGGAACGCTTCATCCGCTCAATCAAAGAGGAGTGTCTCGACCGCGTCATCCCGCTGGGGGAGGCGCACCTACGAGAACTCATCCGCGAGTACATCGCTCACTACCATGTAGAGCGCCCGCATCAGGGCCTTGGTGGTACGTTCATCCAGCCGGCCAACGATAACGCTGGAGATGGCCCGTTAGTCAGGCGGGAGCGACTCGGTGGATTGCTCAACTATTACTACCGAGAAGCCGCGTGACTCTGGGACGATCCAGTAATGGAACACTACGGGTCAGGAGCTCTCCCGCTCGGCAAGCTCGGTCTGCTGAGCGGGCACGATGGCCTTGTTGAAATA
>JAZFQE010000083.1:0-3768 GCA_036444955.1 Gemmatimonadales bacterium | reverse complement strand
CTTGGCGAGTGAATGTTCCGGGAGGCGCACGGGAGCCCGAAATCTTTATGGATGACCTCAAGGCATGGCTCGACCAGCACGGACTCGAAGAGCACATCGACCTGTTCCGCGAGCAACAAGTTCGTGTCTCGGACCTCATGATGTTCACGGAGGACGACGTTTTCGAGCTAGGACTCCCCCTTGGGCCGCGCAAACGTCTTCTCGCCGCCATCGAAGCTCTGCGATCCGAAGAGCGAACCGCGCAAGCGGACACTCCCTCCGAGGACGCGCCCACCGGTGGCGCTGAACGACGGCAGCTCACCGTCATGTTTTGCGATCTGGTCGGATCTACTGCGTTATCCGAACAGATGGACCCTGAGGAATACCGAGAGATCTTGTCTAGATACCAGACAGCGGCGCGAGAGGTCATTGGTCGGCACGAAGGCTACATCGCCCGGTATATGGGAGATGGTCTGCTCATTTATTTCGGCTATCCACTAGCTCACGAAGATGATGCTGCTCGTGCCATCAGAGCGGGCTTGGGCGTCGTAGAAGCGATAGCCGCTCTCACAGTTCGCCCTGGCATCGAACTCTCCGTCCGTATTGGTCTCGACACCGGGCCCGTGGTGGTCGGCGACATCATTGGCGAAGGGGCGTCGGAGGAAAGCGCTGTGCTTGGCGAGACACCCAACCGGGCGGCGCGCCTCCAGGCAGTCGCCGCGCCGAACTCCGTGGTCATAGGGCCAGGCGCGAAACAACTCGTGGAAGGCCTCTTTCACCTCGAAAGCCTTGGGGAGCTATCCCTCAAAGGGATCTCCTCGTTGGTTTCAGCCTACCGGGTCAAAGGTGAGAGCGGGGCGCGTACGCGCTTCGAGGCCGCAGAGCGACGCGGCTTTGCAAGTTTCGTGGGCCGCGAGCACGAGCTGGCCACGCTCCAGAGTTGTCACACGAGGGTAGCTCGAGGTGAAGGACAGTTCGTCTCTGTGATGGGGGATGCCGGTGTCGGAAAGAGTCGTCTCCTCTACGAATTCCGACAGCAGCTCGATACGGAGAAGTCCTTCCTCGTCGAGGGGCGTTGCGATACGTATGGCATCAGCACGCCGTACCTACCGTTCATTGATGCGTTGCGACGCGGACTGGATCTCAACGTGGGAGACAGTCCAGAGCAACTTCACGACAAGGCGGTCACCAACACCATGGTCATCGACCCCGCGCTCGAGGTGAACCTTCCCCTTTATCTACACCTCCTCTCCATAGAAAGTGAGACGTACCCGCTACCCAAGCGGTTGCAGGGCCCCGAGCTGGCGGCGGAGATGCGCAAGGCGCTCGCGGCATTCTTCACGCTGAGCGCAGAAGTTCGACCTATGGTCGTTCTTCTGGAGGATTGGCACTGGGCCGACACTGCATCCGTAGCGGCACTGAAACACCTGTTCGGGGTGATGGGTTCTCACTCATTGATGGTCATTGTGACCCACCGTCCTGAGTCCCCTACGGATTGGGATGCGCGCAGCTACCATTCTGCGGTTGTGCTTCAGCCGCTTGATCATGAGCATACAGCAGCAATCGCTGAGAGGCTTTGGCAGGTCAGTGAGTCGCCGGATGCGTTGACCCAAGTCGTGCACGAACAAACGGGAGGGAATCCCTTCTTTGTGGAACAGATCTGCGAGGAGTTGCTTGAAGATGGGACCGTAAAGCGAGAAGGCGATACTGCAGTGCTCACACGCCCCATCGGGCAGATTTCCGTGCCCCCTACCGTGCAGGCAGTGATCCGGAGTCGTCTGGACCGCTTAGATCGAGATGCCCGGGACACTCTTGGGCTTGCCTCGGTCATTGGGCGCGAGTTCTCCGGACAGGTACTTGAATTCGCCGCAGCCAAGGAAGGCGTTACTTTGGCAGCGCTGGCACCACTGATCGATATGGAACTCATCCAGCAGGTCCGCTTCGTGCCGGAAGCCACGTATCGTTTCAAGCACGTTCTCACGCAGGAAGTAGCCTACGAGACCCTGCTTCGGAAACGACGGCGAGAGCTGCACCGCCAGATTGGCGGCGCCATTGAAGAGCTCTACGCTGCCCGTCTCGATGAGCACGTTGAGCTGCTGACCCACCATTTCGCGCAAGCTGAAGAGTGGGATAAGGCGGCTCGCCACGGACACCGGGCGGGCGATAAGGCGACGAGTCTAAGTCAGTTTCTCGTGGCGGCGCAGTTTCATGAGCGAACTTTCGAGTGGCTTCTGCATCTGCCAGAAACGCAGCCTCGAAATGAGCGGATGGTCGATGCATTACTCCAACTGTCTTGGGCAAGTGCGAGCCTGGGTAAATGGGAGGAGATGGAGGCCGCAATGCACTCTGCGGAGCCCTTGGCGACACAGCTAGACGACCGAGTCCGGATGGGGTTCGTGAAGATGGCCTTCGGCAACAAACACCAGTACACGGGAAACGCTGCTGCCGCGGAGAGTTTCTACAGTGAGGCACTTCGTTACATGGAGGAATCGGGTGATGCGTTCTGGATCGCGGCCTGCAAACAGGCAGTGGGCTCGGCATCGCTTGGACCCGGACAGTGGGCGCGTGCTGAACCGTTGATCTCCGATGCGGTTCGTCGCTATGAGAAACTCGATTCACTGACAGCGCCAATATTGTCCAGCATCATGGTAGGCCCGAGTTCTTACGTTCAGGCCGGGTATTGCTTGGCCGTCCAAGGCCGCAACGAGGAGGCGGCGGCCAACTTCTTCAAAGCTGCCGCGCCAGGTCTGCAGGGATTGTGCAATCTACAGACGAAGACGCTCTACTTATCTTGGCATAGCCTTTACGTCGCGCTGGTAGGCGAAGATCGTGCTGGGGCTTCGGAACACGCCGATGCGGCCGTTCAAGTTGCAGAAGCGTCGGACTCCATCTTTCAACAACTCGGCGCGTATCTAGCCAAGACCAACATTCTGCTGGGACTTGAAGAGTTCGAAGATGTGCTGAGTTATGGGGACAAGGCGTTGGATGCGATAGCGGGCAAAGGGATCCGCACCGGCCATATCGCCAATCTTCACTACAATCTCGCACAAACCCACCTGGCGCTAGGCGATTGCGAGTCGGCGCGCGAGCATTACACGGAAGGATTGCCGGTAGCTGAGCCATCGAGGCATTGGTGGAGACCTCGATTCCAGCTTCTCGAGGCTCGGATCATATCGGTTGACCATGACCCCGACTACAAGAAGGCAGAGACCCTGTTTCGAGAATCGGCAGAAGGCGACGCAGAGGTTGGGGCCCTGGTCCCCGCGGCTCAGACCCGCTACTACCTCGCGAACGTGCTCATGCAAAAAGGGCAGGTAAAGGCGGCAAAAGATCTTTTAATCGAAGTTCGCTGCCAGTTCGAGGACTGGAAGATTCCAAGGTGGCAGCGCAAGTGTGTCGACGCGCTTGAAGGCTCGATTTTTCGATAGTCTTCACTGGTAGCAGAGTTTCCGCTTTGGTTCGAAAGGAGGCATCGTCCTCCTCCATTCCTGAGACAGCTTGCCAAGCTTATGACCTACCTCCAGCACGTATAACCGTAGGTAAGAACACCGAAAAGCAATGGGATGGACTCCTCCTCACCCACTCATCGGCATCTAGGTGCCAGACTGGGTGGTACAGAACCTCCAGTCAGGAGTGAGAAGGAGCCCAAGCTGAAGATTAATCGCGTCGGTGTTGATTTGGCAAAGAACGTTTTTCAGGTCCATGGGGTCGACAGTAAGGAGAATCCGGTGTGGCGGCGGCGACTGAGTCGGGAGAAGTGGCTGAAGAGTTTATTGACCAAGGTGGAAC
>JAZFQE010000082.1:0-16576 GCA_036444955.1 Gemmatimonadales bacterium | reverse complement strand
CGACAGCAGTGGTAGCGTGACCCTTCAGAGTCAGACATTGCACGGCCTTACACTCGATCAGCTAATTCCGTCGGTGGAAGCTTCGTTGGCGTCACAGGTGGAAGGCTACGAGAAGATATCTTCTGCCGAGGTGACGATAGGCGGACAGGCCGCCTATATGGTTGAGTACACCGGAGTTGCCGACGGGTCGGAGCAGCGGTTCAGGTATTTCATGATCAAGCCTGCGGACAGACTATATAGCATTAATTACAGCGCTGAAATGTCCGAATTCGCTTCCCTCGAACCAGAGTTCGCTGGCATAGTCAGCAGCATCGTGTTTCTAGAACCGACAGGGCAGCCGTAAGCGACTGTTAGCGACAAACAAGCAACTGGCCTCGACCTGTGATGGTCAGTTAGCTACAGGCTAACCAGCCAAGACCTCGGATGTCACTCTTTTCTAAGGCCTAACTCACACAGGAAACTCTTCCGACCTTTTGCGCGTATGGACCTACGCAAAGAGGACGAGCAAACAACCCTCGCCTTTCTTGCATAGTCCGGCTCGCCGTTCGCCGCGCCTGGGAAATGGGCGATATTGGAAGTCCCCGAGGGAGGTCGGCAGTATATGGATTCGTTCCGCCAGGATCTTCAGTACGCGTTTCGCTACCTTCGCAAGCATCCCGGTTTCGCGGCGATTGCCGCCGCAACGGTCGCATTGGGAATCGGAGCGACCACCGCCATTTTCAGTGCGGTCAACGGCGTCCTGCTAAAGAGTCTTCCTTATCCCGATTCGGAACAACTGGTCCGCGTGTGGACCACGAACCTGCCGGCTGGCGTCGAGCAAGGCGATTTCAGCTCCACTGAGATCGTCGACTATCGCGAGCAATCCCGGGCCTTCCGCGACTTCGCCGCGTACTTCCCGTACGACGCGACGTTCACTGATGACGATGGGAACGCGCAAAAGATCCCGGCCGCTGGCATGTCGGTCAACATGTTCGAGATGATGGGTGCGGTACCGCATCTTGGCCGGTTCTTCACGGAAGAAGATGCCGAGCTGACACAGCAAAGCAACTTCCGGATCGTTTTGGGCCACGGCGTTTGGCAGAACCTGTACAGCGGCGACCCCGATATCATCGGCACGTCGATCATGGCCGAGGGATTCAACATCGAGGTCGTCGGGATCGCGCCCCCGGGGTTCGAGTTTCCTCGCAAGGCTGTTGCCTGGGTAGCGTTTCCGATCAACGCCACACAGCCGCGACAGGGGCGGTTCCTCAACGTCGTGGCTCGCATGAATGAGGGCGTGTCCCTGGAAACTGCCCGGTCCGATCTTCAGGTAATCGCGAGCCGACTGGAACAAGAGTTCCCTGAGTCCAATCGCAATATTGGGGTGACCATGGAGACCCTCCATCGCACGATAGTCGGCGATCTGAGACCAGCCTTGCTCATTCTCCTGGGCGCCTCCGCGGTGCTCCTGCTCATTGCTTCGGTCAACGTCGCGAACCTGCTGCTGACACGGGGCGCAGTTCGTGCTACGGAAATCGCCGTGCGGACTGCGGTCGGTGCCGGGAGGGGTCGCATAATCCGCCAACTTCTCACCGAGAGCATCGCTCTGGCTTCGATCGGGGCGTTGGGTGGGTTGGCACTTGCCGTGGGGTTGCTGAAGGGGATCCACTTCATCACCCCCGTAGAGATGGACCTGCTGGACCAGGCGGTGATCGACGGTCGCGTGTTGCTGTTCACACTTGGCGCAACGGGTGCCGCCGGATTGCTGTTCGGGATGTTCCCAGCGCTCGCGGCTGGCACACCAGACCTCAGATCGGCGCTCAGCGAGGGCGCCAAGGGTTCGGGCGGAAGAGGCGGCGCCAACGTGCGCAACGTGCTGGTGACACTAGAACTCGCCCTCGCCGTGGTGTTGGTGTTGGAGGCAGGGCTGCTCGTGAAGAGTTTCCGCAACCTGGCCGCGGAGAATCCCGGTTTCGACCCAGCGAATTCGCTCGTCGCCGAACTGTCGTTGCCATTCGCGTCGTACGCCGACTCCACCGCCATCGCGGATTTCTACGAGCGGTACTTCGAACGGCTCTCGGCGTCGCCCGGGGTGCAATCCGTGTCGGCGATCTCGAGTCTGCCGTTCGGACCGATGCTGGACTTCCGGGTGCCGATCTTCGTCAGGGATCGCGAACCGCCCCAGCAAGGCTCGGAGCCGCAGGCGTTCTTGCGGCAGGTGAGTCCCAATTTCTTCCAGAACATGAGGATTCCTCTCCTCGGTGGACGAGATCTCGAACGGACGGATCGTCGGGGTTCCCCCCCGGTCGTTGTCGTGAACCAGACGTTCAAGCGCCTGCTGTTTCCCGACGAAGACCCGATCGGCAAGTATCTACACCAGCTTCCCACTTCCTTTGGGCCATTAGGTACATTCCCCGGAGAGCAAGAAGCGGAGATTGTCGGGCTGGTCGCAGACTTCAAGTTCTCCAGCCTCGCCGAGGCGCCGGAGCCCGCGGTGTTCTTCGTCCACAATCAGGCACCATTTCGACGGATGACCCTGATCGTCCGGGCGAACGGTGATCCTTTACAGCTGGCTCGGACCGTGCGGAACGACTTGGCGGCGCTCGACCCCACGATTGCCACGGGTCGTGTGGCAACTTTCGAGACGGTGATTGCCGGTTCGTATGCGAGCAAACGGTTCGCGGTGATCCTGTTGACCGCGTTTGCCTTTGTCGCGCCCATGCTGGCCGCTATCGGAATCTACGGAGTGATCGGATTCTCGGTCCAGCAGCGGACGATCGAGATGGCGATTCGCATGGCCCTGGGGGCCCAGTCGGGCTCCATACTGCAACTAATCATGACCCACGGGTTGAAGCTTGCCGGCATCGGCGTCGCCGTAGGGCTGTTCGGGGGGTGGGCGGCCGCGCGGATAACCGCGAGCCAAATGTACGGCACGAGCGCGCGCGACCCGCTGATGTTCGTGATGGTAGCCGTGGGACTGACGATAGTGGCGCTCTTAGCGACAATGGTGCCGGCGATTCGCGCATCCAGGATCCCGCCGGCGGCGGTAATGAAACCCGAGTGACACCGCCGTCGCAGGCCGCGCGATGAACCTGCTCGCGAGACCCTCGGGTTTTGCGCATTGCCCCGCCAGGGCTCGACCCCGAGCGCGTTCAACGCGAGGGACTGAGCAACGGCGGGCAAGAAAAGGCGCGGCATACGCCGCGCCTTAGTTGCCCCGCCAGGGCTCGAACCTGGACTCTTCTGATCCAGAGTCAGACGTGTTGCCAGTTACACCACGGGGCACCGAATGGAGCTGAGGGGGATCGAACCCCTGACCTCCGCATTGCGAACGCGGCGCTCTCCCATCTGAGCTACAGCCCCCTGAAACCAAAACTAAATCGAACTCTCGTCGCATTGCGACCACGTCCCTGAGCGTAGCGAAGGGCGTGGCTCCGCGCTACGCGAACGAAGTGAGTGTTGACGCGGGCACGCGGCGCTCTCCCATCTGAGCTACAGCCCCCGAAACAAACACCCCGCTCTGCGGGGCGATGTCGAAAAATCAAGCTAGAAACCCCCCACATACCAGTCAAGCCACCCGCCAAACGCGTAGCCGGGAACTCTAGGTTGGCACTTTTCCTTGATCTGTACGTACTCTATGAGATCGACGAAACCCAGACGAGCAATAAATGACTACTGAGAAGCGACTACCTACGCTCGCTCGCTTAGCCGCGGGCTTACCGCTGCTAGCGATTCTAGCCTGCGGCGGCGACAGCACTGGACCGGGCGGCGGAAACGGAGGCACCACCGTGCCCACCAACCCCACTCTTTCGCTGGATGTGCAACCCATCTTCACCGCCAGTTGCGCCCTGGCGGGATGCCATACGGGCACAGCTCCACAGGAGGGGCTGGATCTCAGCTCGGGCAACACGTTTGGCAATACGGTCGGGATACCCTCGGCGCAACTTCCAAGCATGCAAAGGATTACTCCCGGCGATCCGGCACAGAGCTACCTGGTACACAAGCTCGAGGGAACGCAGGCAAGCGTTGGAGGAGCCGGCTCCAGGATGCCGCTCGGGCGGGCAGCTCTCAGCTCGACTCAGATAGCGACTATCAGAGCCTGGATTACGTCGGGCACACCGAACAACTAGTCGGCATAGGGCACCTCCAACTTCATCCCGTCCCTGGCGATGGTCGTATCCGGGAACACTTCTCGCGCCTGCTCTAACAGAGGGTAAAAATCTTTCGAGTAGCGGGCACTCAGATGACTTAGCACCAACTTCTTGGCCCGTGCACTCAAAGCTATTTGTGCGGCTTCCACCGCTGTCGAATGATCCGTTTCGGCCGCCCGTTCACCTTCCTCAGCGCCGAACGTGCCATCGTGAATCAGGAGGTCGGCGTTCTCCGCTATGCGGACGATCTCCTCGGAGGGCCGGGTGTCACCGGTGTAAACCACCTTCCGCCCTGGCCGCGGCGGTCCGACCAGCTGCTCCGGTCCTACCTTCCGCCCATCGGGCAAGTCCACCACCTCTCCACGATGAAGCCTGCCCCAGAGAGGACCCTCGGGAATACCCATCTCCCGTGCCTGATCGGGATTGAATTGCCCCAGTCGCAAGCCCTCGACCACGGCATAGCCGACCGCGTTTCTTCCGTGAACCGCCGGGAACACAACTATCTCGTACTCACCACGGTCAATTCGATCGCCCGGCTTCACTTCAACGACATCCACGTCGAAGGCGATTCGCTCCAAGCCAAACTCCATCACTTTGCGCAAGACAACCTGAGCACCGCGAGGGCCGTGGAGCCTCATCGGCTCCGTGCGTCCCTGGAGCGAAAGCGTTCGCACGAGACCGCTGATTCCCAAGTAGTGATCGGCGTGGTAGTGGGTCACGAAGATGTCGGCCAGCGTAAACGAGATGCCGTACCGCATCATTTGGCGCTGCGTGCCCTCGCCGCAATCGAACATGAGCGTCTCGCCTTCTCGCGCTACGCAGAGAGACGAGACGTTACGCTCGACCGTTGGACGCGCTGCGGACGTACCGAGAAATGTGACCTGCACCGGCGAAGAGTTAGAAGACGCCTATGTGGATGTATCTACCGGGACGCTCTCGCACGTCATCGAGCAACAACTTTAGCGACACCATCACCTCGTGCATGTCGTGTGTCAGAGTAGTGTCGTTCACTAGCCGACCGAGACCTCCCTCTCCCCGATCTATCTTGGCAAGTATCGACTCGAAAGCCTGCATCGCCCCGGCCAAGGCCTCCGTCGTCTCACTCATACCCTCGGTGATCTCGTCGAGCCGGGACACCGACCGCTCGACAGCCGGGTTGGCCATGGTTGAGTCGAGCCGCTCGCCGACACTCCGCAGCGCCCGCATGGCGTCCGCAGCCTCGCTCACGATGTCCTCATCGCCCAGGCGGGTCAGGGCGTCGAGCGCGCTCTGGGCTGATTCCAGGGTCTGGCGCAGTTCTTCGGCGGTGCTCTGCGACGCAATGTCCTGTAACCCTGTCATGATCTCTGCTGCCTGATCGGCCAGCGAGGCCGCCGACTCGGTGACCTGGGTCTCCCGTCTACCAATGATTTCCTGTCCCTCAGGCAGCATTTCGGGCGACGTTCCCGGATCATAGTCGACTCGCTGCGCACCGAAGAAATCCAGCGAGCTGAGCTTCACCACTGCATCAGCGTGCGGCATGACGCTGCGCCGTATCTCAAGATCGACCAGTACGTTCTCGGGTCCCTCAAGCCTGACGCGCCCAACCCGGCCCACTTGCACGCCCGAGATCTGTACTGGATCGCCGACCTGTAGCCCGCTCACATCCGCAAATCGCACGGGAATCACGGCCACCGCTCCCCGTCCGACCGACCTCCCGGTTAACCAGCTGAGGCCGCCAAAGAAGGCCACTGCGGCGGCTAGCACCAGCACTCCGACGGTCACTTCCTGTTTGTAATACAGATCCATTAGAACTCGTCAGTGTTGAGGTGACGCTGACCTGGTCGCTTCGAACTCGAACCACGATCTGGTCATGTCAAAATCGCGCTCGAGGAACTCCTTTACCGCCTCGTCCTTGCTGCCCATGAATTCCTCCTGCGTGCCCATCGCCTTGATCTTGCCCTCGTGCAACAGAGCCAACCGGTCGGCCACCCTGAATGCACCCCGCACGTCGTGAGTGACCATAATGCTGGTCACGCCCAGCTCCTCCTGCAATTTTCCCACAAGCGCGTCAATGATATCCGCGTTCACCGGGTCGAGTCCCGACGTCGGCTCATCGTAGAGTAGATAACTCGGTCGGCCGGCTATCGCTCTAGCGATGCCAACTCGTTTCCGCATGCCTCCCGACAGCTCCGACGGATACTTCGAGGCGGTATCCACTGGAAGATTGACCAGCTCCAGACACTGCTTCACGCGATCGCGGCAGTAGTTATCGTCGGAAGCGCATGCATCATCGGTAATTCCGAGTTTCACGTTCTCGTACACAGTCTCCGAGTCGAACAGCGCTCCGTTCTGGAACACGTAGCCGATACGCGAGCGCAACTCTGACAACTCTCTGCGCGATATATGCCTGACCTTCAGTCCATCCACTACTACCTCGCCGCTGTCAGGTTGCAGCAGACCATTGATGTGTTTGAGCAGGACGCTCTTACCCACACCCGACGGACCAAGTAGCGCCACTGTCTCACCCTTGCGGACATCGAAGTTCACACCGTCCAAGACCATTTGGTCGCCGAAGCGTTTGCAAACTCCTGTCAGCTCAATCATTCCAGTAACAGCTTTGCGAGCACCACATCCAAGAAAAGAACCAAGACGGAGGAACTCACAACCGCCGCGGTCGTCGATCGCCCAACGCCTTCTGCGCCCTGCTGCGTGGTGAAACCTACGTAGCATGGTACCACCGTAATCGCCAGCCCAAAGAAGAAGCTCTTGATCAGCGAGTACCAAGCGTCCCACGGTCTGAAGAAATAACGGGCGCCGAATACGAAATCGGCGTATGTAATGTCGAGCGCACTCCTGGCGGCCAGCCAACCTGAGGCGATGCCGACGATGTCCGCGAAAACAACAAGGACAGGGAGCACGAGAGTTCCTGCGATAACCCTGGGGAGGATGAGATGTGACACGGAGGAACGACCCAAACTCTCGAGAGCATCGATCTGTTCGGTCACCCTCATAGTGCCAAGCTCGGCAGCATAGCGGGCCCCGATGCGGCCGGCGAGAATCAGCGCTGTTAGTACGGGCCCCAGCTCCAGAATGATTGATTCAACTATCACACCCGCTGCGAAGTAAACGGGAATGCTGGCGGTGAACTGGTAGCCGGCCTGCAGTGACGTCACAGCGCCAGCGAACGCAGCGGTGAGAAGCACGATAAAGAGTGAGCCGTACCCGACGCTCTGCGTCAATTCGAACGCCCTGGGCACCCACACCTTCCACTCGCGCAGCCCGCGAAACATTTCGACGACGAGATACGAAATGCGCCCGACATGCGACGTGGATGCCAACGTAAGGCGTCCGACGTATCGCCGTGGATCTAAGGTTAGAGCCGGCATGCGCTTTTGGAGGTTAGTGCTGTTCGACCGCTCAGGGCAGTACTACTGCGCCGATCAGGGCAACCAGAAACAGCACACCCGCAGATGACGAAACCAGAGCCTGCCGCTTGCGGAGGCGCGCCACGACAGGGGCCCCTTCGGCCTCCTGCATGCTTACGATCCGCGCGGCTTTGTTTGCAGTTGGCAGACCGCCGGCGAGCACTAGGAGCGCGGCGATCAGTCCCGCTGTTTGCATGACAATGATCCCGGGTTGACCAAGCATAGCGCCAAGCCCTCTGGTTACCAGAGACCCTATTAGGAGGAAACCCGTCAAAACGGTGAGCAGCGCACCGGGTGCGATGATACGCCCGTGCACTCTGGCCAGCAGGCGGTAGACGGCACCCTTTGTTTCCCATGGGGCCCCGCTGACGCCAAAGGCCATCACCATGGCCGCCAGCGCGCCTCCGAACCACATCGACATGCCGAGCAGGTGCAGCAGCAGGAGTGCCGATTTCACTCGCCTTCCCCAGTACCGACACTCGTCACCAGCTGTTGCCGCCCGGCGAATCCGACATCGATCTCATGCCAGTGCTCGACCGAGTCTTCTCCGAGCTTCCAGCACAGGAACACTTCACGACCGTCCATCTCGCTGTGGAAGTCAACGAGTCCGTCGTCAAATCCCTTGAATACGCAGCCAATTGGCTTGAGCTCCGCGACGAAGCGGTTGATCCTATGCGCCACCTCGTCTATCTCCTCGCGCAGCTTCCGCTGCTCTTCCGATTCCACAGTGGTGTTACCCTCCCCAGCCACAAGCTCGTACTGGTACACCCTTTGCTTCCAACTACGATAGGACACGACAATATCCGACACCACGCGCCTGACGAACGGGAGCGTTCGATTCGCTTCGTCCAGCGTGAAGTACTTCGTTTCTTTGAGGGTCATTGACTGCTATTGCCCCTTCCTCCGTAATTACCCCGACAATTCATAGTGACTCGAGCGATTGCGCAAGCTCTCGATACGCCGCCCGATAACCCTCCTCAATGAACGTGACCATCCTGTCGACGGCAAAAGTTGCGCTGGAACCCAACTCGGGCCTCACCAGAACCATGTCACACGGGGCCTCGTCGTCCCAGCGGGCCAACACTTCCTCGGTCTGAGCCCCCATCAAGATCCGCAGCGCCGTGTTGTGGGCTCCAAGCAATCCACGTGAAGTGCCGTTTACGTCCTGCGCGGGATGGGGACCCACCATGACCGCAAAGATCATGTCTGGATTGCTGGCTGCGGCCGCATCGAGTGGCAGGACGGATCTCAAACCGCCGTCAACGTACTGTCTGCCGTCAATGCGAGCTGGAGGATAATACAGCGGAAGGGCGCACGAGGCGTACAGCGCCTCGATGAGCGGTACGTCGCTGCGCCCCCCAGTTCCAAACAGCGTGAGTTCGCCAGTCGCAGCGTCCACAGCGGTCACCGTCAGGGCGGCCGTCAGGTCGGCAAACGATTCCGCAGGCACCAGCCTGGACAGTGTGTGCTTGAATTTTTTTGCTCGAAACAAGCCGTTTGCGAACGGGCCGAGGGCCGCACCCAGTGATGGGAACGCCACGTCGCGGCGACTCAGAGTCGTGATCCTCTGCACCAACTGGTCATACTCCAGACCGCTCGCGTGCAGCGCGGCTATCACGGCTCCCATCGACGTACCGACATAGGCTGACGGATGGAGCTTGAATTCGCGCAACGCCCGGAGAGCACCGATGTGAGCCGCAGCCTTTGCTCCACCGCCGCTCAACACCGCCACGACCCGCATCAGCTCTTGCCCTCGGTTCTCCGTTCTTTCAGCCTGCGCTCTCTTCTCCGCTTCGCCACCTCAAACCTGCGAACCTCAGTGTCGGTTTCGGGAATCACTTGAGGGACAGGTTTTGGTTTCCCAGCGTCATCAATGGCTACGAACGTGACATAACAACTATTGGTATGCCGCGTCTCCCCAGTAACCAGGTTCTCGGCTTCCACCTTGACCCCAACCTCCATTGACGTCCTTCCCACGAAGTTGACACTGGCCATGGCGACGACCAGCTCGCCGAGGAAAATGGGCTCTATGAAATCAACGCGATCGAACGATGCGGTTACGCACGTGCTGCGTGAGTGCCTTATCGCAGCGACGGCGGCCACACGGTCCACCAACGACAGGATAACACCTCCGAACACATTGCCATGGTTGTTGGCCATGTGCGGCATCATGAGCTCGGTCATGGTGGCGTGGGACTGCTTGACCGCTTTGGGGCTCAAATCGTCTGCGGACATCTTTTCCAGATCTTCGATTGCCGGTGGATGGTCCGGATGATCAGTAGTCGACGGGACGCAAGTAATACTCCCCAATCGCTGTCTGGCTGACCATCGCAACCGTGGGAAGCCTGCGCTTCCAGTGTGTGGACTCAAGCCGCATGTGCACCAGCTCGACATCGTTTTGATCAAAGCCCAATTCAGCCACTTCCCGCGGGGACAAGCCCCTAACCAACCAGTGAAGTACTCGGTCGGCTATTTCATAGGAAACGCCTAGATCGCCCTCGTCGGTCTGCCCCTTTACCAAATCGGCGGTGGCAGGTTTGGAGACTATTGCGCCGGGAACACCGACGTGACGCGCCAACTGCCAAACCTGTGTTTTGAACAGGTCGCCGAGCGGATTGACAGGGGGTGTGTCGTCAGCATGCCAAGTGAAGTAGCCCATCAGCCGCTCAGTCTTGTTCCCCGTGCCCAACGGAAGAGCACCGTGCGCTACGGATAGATCGAACAGCGCTATCATCCGCATTCGCGCCATCACGTTTCCTTTGCGAGTCGAATCCACATCGCTTCCCAACGCGGCGAGATAGCCGTCAACCGAATTGGTGATGTCAACGGTCTGCAGCTTGATACCGAGATCCTCCGCTACCAGAGCAGCATGCTCCATGCTGTGGGGACTGGAAGTCCGATAGGGGAGCCTGAGCCCGATAACATTCTCCTTCCCAAAAGCGCGAACCGCGAGATACGCCGTGAGCGATGAGTCCACGCCGCCGGAAAGTGCGACTATGCCCTTGGGAAATCCACGCCGCGACACCTCGTCAGAGAGAAACGCCGTCAACCATTTCGTTAGGAGTTCCGGGTCAATGGCCAAAGGATCTGCTTGCTCCAACCCAGGTGTAATTGCGTGGGAAGCTCCGGGTGCTCGTTCAGTGGTCGGAGCTTTGTCGCCCTCCGGATCGAATTCCAAACGGTGCTGAGAACGATCTTGCAGATTTTCGACAATGTGAGGTAGCCGTGTCTGGAGGTCGGCGAGCAGTGATTGATCGGCCCGGACGCTGGTGATCTCATCGAGATCGATCACAGTAGACAGCACAGTCTCCTCGAAGAAAGGCGCCTCAGCTATCAGGTCGCCCGATGGAGAGACCACCGCCGACCCACCTGGAAATCCCTTGCCGCCCTCGAATCCTACGAGCTGGCTCGACAAGACAAACACGGAGTGTTCTTCCGCAATCGATTTCATTATGCGGTACCACCGCTCTGCGCTTGCGGGGCGGTGATCGCCACCTTCCTGTTCGGGTACTGTCCCGCGGGCCGGCGAGGCACTCGGAATGATGATGAGCTGTGCACCATCCAGTGCTGCAATCGTAGGGATTACGGAATGCCACGCGTCCTCGCAGATGATGATTGCGGCTCTTCCCCAAGCAGTGTCGAACGCCCGAACTGCATGCCCGGGATCGACAAACCGGCTCTCGTCGAACACGCCGTACGTAGGCAAGAATATTTTCCGGTGAACGTGCCTGATTTCCGGCGACACGCCTCCCAGTGAGGCATAGATCGCTGAGCTGAAGTAGTGGTGCCTGAACTCCTCGTAGAACCCGACCACAACGTCAATTGGCGGGCCTTCGGATCCGCTGTACATATCTGACAGATCACGGAAGAGTGTACCCGCGGTAACCGCCACGTCACGCACGCCACCCTCTACGAAGTAGCCCGACGTGATTGCCTCCGGAAATACAACCAGGTCGGGATGCTCATCCCACCCTGCCACCTGCGCAATTGTGGCGCCTAACCGGCGGATGTTCTCCGCGTAATCTCCCTTTTTCGACCTAATTTGGCCGATGGCTACTGGCAGCATGGCCATACGTGAAGATACTGCCGCAGGAGCCCAAACTAAAAAGCCGGGGTGAAGAGCGAGCGGCCGAACTCTTCGCGGCGAAAGTTGCCGATCGCTCGCTGGGCGGGTCGCGACACCAGGTAGTCCCGCAATTCGAGCGCAGCTTCATGATTGATCCAACTGAATCCGTCGGGGTTCACCAAGACGATGTGGTACGTATTGGTCAGCAGACTGTCGCCCTGAGCAAAGACGCGGAGATATGAACTGGCTGGATGGCTGAGATACGTGCCGATATCCGTGAGCACGTAACCACCGAGCTCATGCGCTATCTGGAGTGTCGCACCCATCCCCTGGCCGGATTCGTAGTACCAAGTTCTGTCCCGGGCTACTCCCGTCCCATCCCAAATTGACAGCTCCTTCACGTGGGTGCCGGACCTGTCACCGCGTGAGACAAAAATTGCTCCGCTCCGTGCAACTTTCGTGAACGCGGCGGTCACCGATTCCAGGCCACTTACTCCCGCCGGATCCCCGGGCGGGCCCACCAAAAGAAATTCATTGTGCATCAGCGGCGTTCGCAGGACGCCGAACCCAGCTGCGACAAAGGCAATCTCTCCAGCGGGATCATGCAGAATGAGAACGTCAGCCTCGCCTCTGCGGCCCAGCTCAAGTGCCTGCCCGCTGCCAACTGCCAGCACTTTCACGTGGTAACCGGTCGCGGTTTCAAACGGCGGGAGAATTTCGTCGAGCAGACCCGCATCTCTGATCGAACTGGTAGTCCCCAGAGTGACCGACCCCCCGCTCTGGACTGTGCCTCCCCACGCAGAGCTGGAAACCAGGGAAAGAGCTCCAAGCGTGCGGATCCACCTGTTCATTCTTAGGTTAGTGGCGCTGAAGAAGCGGATCTCAGCCGCAGCTAGTTGGACCGACCCGCGGTGGCAGCTGCGTCCTGGGTATCAGCGTCGGTACCTCCGGTCTGAGCCTGCTGTTCGGATTCTATGGGAACGGGGATCGGCACGTTGTTTCTCGGGTTTCCCCACCCAACCAACCCGATCGTCAAACCGATTCCCGCAGATACAATGACAAGCGCGATAAACAGTCCGGCCCTAATGAGCCAGCTCTTGGCGCCCGGACGGAGAAGCTCCCTCAACTCCTTATTCTGGCTTCGCAGGGCGGCCTTCTCGGCCGCCCTTTCAGCGACGACCACCAGGTGTTGCATGTCCACGGGCTTGACGAGGCTAGCCTCGACACCAAGGCGCACGGCCTCGACCCCCAACAATACTCCGCCCTCGTCGGTGAGTATGATCGTCATCGTTCCGTGCCGGCGCACCTCCGTTACCAGCTCCATTCCAGGCATGCCAGGTAACCCCAGATCTACCACTGCTACGTCCGGACGTGACCGCTCCACGGCAGCGAGCCCTTCCCTAGCCGAGGACGCGACGACTACGTAATGTCCCGCCGTGCCAAAGTGCTGGCGAAATTCGTTGCGCAGCGAATCGTCATTACTTATGAGTAGGACACTGTGCATCTCAGACCTGGCTTAGTTCTCGCCCTCCGGATACGAGGTTCATAGTTTGCGGATCGACTGGTCGTAACCCCATCATCCGCTGGAACACGCGCACGCTGTGAGGCGCGTGACCTTCGAAGTTATTGCTGAAATAACCGTACAGTTTGCAAACATGCGAGACCATAGGCCACAAAATCCCGGCCCAGCGTGATATGTCTTGCGCGCGTTCTGTCTGCACGTGGGAGTGGTCCAGTAGCGGCTCGCCTAGACCGAGCCATCGCACATAGAGAAAATCCGCTGTGGGACGTTTTGCAGCATCGGCCACGAGCACCGGTCGTATCCACTGCCCATCCACCAACGCCAGAGCAACGTTACGGTGTGACAGGATCTGGAGCACTTCCTCCGTAAACCAGCTCTCGTTCCTGAACTCCACGACCCATTTGAAATCCTCAGGAAGGCTCAGCACAAAGTTCTGCAACCGCGCCCAGTTGGTTTCATTGACCGGTAAGTTCGGAGGAAGCTGGAGTACCAGTGGACCCAGTTTGTCTCCCAGCAATTCCATCCGTCGAAGAAACTTTCCGAGCACTCGGGAAACATCAACGAGACGCAACTCGTGAGTTATTCGGTTGGGCACCCTGGCCGAAAAGACAAACCCATCGGGTACGGCGTCTCGCCAATCCCTGACCAGGGGGTCCCCCGGCATTTCGTAGAACGTAGACTCGATCTCGACGGTGTCGAACAGCCGGGAGTAATGGCTCAACATGTCTCCAGGCTGCGTGCCGGCGGGGTAAAACGAACCAACCCACGACGGGTGCACCCAGCCTTGCGTCCCAAGAATCACATCAGCCACGATCAGACGCCTCGCCGGTGTGCTCGATGCCAGTACACGCGCATCTCGGAAACCTTCTCTTCCTCAGTCTGACAGAAGATGGCACCGCGCACGTCCATCAACTCGCCCGTACGCCTTCGGCGGAAAGTACATTTAAATTCGGTGGAGAACCACGCTCCGGCCACGAATATTTCGCCGAACCAAAAAGCGATCTCCGCCTGTTCTTTGGGGATGTCCTTCCAATAGTCGACTATGGCCTTGCGACCGCCGAGGGACCGCTTGAAGGGCTCGGGTAGAAAACGGGCCTCCTCGGTAAAGACATCAGCGATGACCTCGGCCTGGCCTTGTTCCCAGGCGCGTCCGAACTGTTCCATCAATCTCTTCTGGAACATGTATTTACCTTAGAAGGCGTCGCCCAACGTTAGGAGATAACCAACCTTCCCGCCAGTACCTAACGACGCGACCTATTAACTTTCGACGCAGCGCAGCAGCGGCACAAGAGTAAGTGAACGAGCCTACCCCAGTAATAATAGACACTGACCCGGGAATAGACGACGTAGTCGCCCTGGCACTCGCCGCGCAGTCACCGGAATTAAACATCGCTGCGGTAGTGACGACCTACGGCAACGCCGGACTCGCCGAGACAACCCAAAACGCCAGGCACCTGCTTGAACTTGTGGGACGTGGCGATATACCGGTCCATGCCGGTTCCGACCGGCCACTCGAGCGCCGACTCGTTACAGCTCCAGAAACCCACGGGCCGAAAGGAGTCGGTTACGCGGAATCCGGCACGGCAACACCCATCGCGCCGGATCCACTCATCCTGCTGAATCTACTCCGCGCCCGGTTGACTCCTGTCGTGCTCGTTACACTCGGCCCACTCACCAACTTGGCTCAAGCGATTTTGACGGACCAGCAGTTGGTGGAAACCAAGGTCTCCGGACACATCGGTATGTTCGGCAATCTGCACGAGATGGGAAACACAAATCGTTGGGCGGACTTCAACTGCTGGTGCGACCCGGAGGCGGCAGCGATCGTTCTGGAATCGAATCTTCAGACAGAGATGGTGGGGCTTGATGTCACGAGGAAGATGACTATATCAGCAGACGAAGTCACCGCGTTGGAAGGGTCTGACGACGACGTTGTGCGATGGTTGGCCTCCGCCCTTAGGTTCTACGTAGAGTTCCACCGATCACAGGAGAGGCTAGACGGATGCGTCGTCAACGATGTATTACCGATCGGAGAGCTTCTGAGACCAGGACTGCTTGGCTTCGAGGCTCAACTCCTGACCATTGACCGCAGCGCGTCTGAGCATCGCGGTCACACCAAGATTGATAGTTCCGGTTTAGAAGTGAAAGTTGCTACGGCGGTAGATATCACTGGAATGCGGGAGCTGCTTGACCGCGCTCTGGGTTCAGGATGGATCAGAAATTTTGGAGAAGATGAATGAGCGATGCTCAAGTTAAAGTGGCTGTAGTCGGCGCTGGGGAAGTCGGGCGCGGGTGGGCGGCGCTGTGCGTGGCGGCTGGTTGGCCTGTTGCAGTGTTCGACAACACCGCGACGGCGACAAATGATGCTCCCGACGAAATTGCACACAGAGCTCGCAAGTTGGTCGAGCTGGGACGCGCAAGTGACGAGACTGTTGAACGAGGCGTCCGAAACCTGAAAGTGGCGGGCAGCTTGCTCAAGGCTTGTCGCGAAGCTCAGTGGATAATCGAATCCATTGACGAAGATCTGCAGGCCAAGCAGAAAGTCTTTGAGTCAATAGACTCAGCTTCGGTCAGAGCCAGGGCAGTCACCAGCTCTTCCTCAGGACTGCCTCCTACGGACATCGCCGCCAGGTGCAGAAACAAGAGCCGGATACTAGTCGCGCATCCGCTGAGCCCGCCGGAATTGATACCGCTGGTCGAACTCGTCCCGTCGCCTGATACAGACCCGAGCCTCGTCGAGTTGGTGCGCGGCTGGCTGCACGCCCTAGGACGCATAGCCATCGTGATCAAAAAACCGGTTCCCGGACACGTGGTGAGCCGAATAGCGGCCGCCGTCTGGCGCGAGTCGATAGACCTCGTGCTGAACGGCGTGATCGACGTTGACGACCTGGATCGCGCCGTATCTCTGGGACCGGCACTGGGATGGGCAGCGGCAGGCCCGCATCTCACATATCACCTCGCAGCCGGAAACCGAGGCGTCAGGGGCTTCATCCAAGCTCTGTTGGCGTCGTTTGAGCAATCTTGGGAATCACTGGCGAGCTGGTCAAAGCTTGATCCGGAGGAACAGAACAAGCTCATATCCAGTATTGAGAAAACCTACGCTGGCAAGATTGACATGATCCGCGCCGCCCGTGACCGTAGGCTCGCCGGCCTGCTGCGGGGACTGGAGAACGCACGCCGCGAGTGAGAGCCGAATCCGATCCGAGACCTCACGGACTCAGACGCGGAGTCCGGTCGCGACATTTAGCGGGGGAATCGAGCTGAGATTCCAGCGCCTACAAACCAATCATCCGCAGCGGCATTCAGGCCAAAACCGCCGTTAACGTCAAGCTGAAGTGCAGTTGAGAAACAGAATGTAAACCCGCCGTCCAGCAGATGCCGATCGGCTCTTCCCCCACTCACTCCAACAAAACCGAACGATTCCGCGTAAGCGCCTATTCGCTCGGTCAAC
>JAZFQE010000081.1:0-2596 GCA_036444955.1 Gemmatimonadales bacterium | reverse complement strand
CCAAAGCATTCGGCTGAGCGGTACCGCCCCGTGGGACACCCGGTCGCCCAAGGGGAGGGAGCCTTTCCTGCTCACGATGCCAACACCACGCCGCTGGATGGATGCCAGGTGAGGTAAACCTGGTCCTCCCAGGTGATACGGTCGGTGGACGTGCGCAGTAGATTCGGCTGAGTAACGCGCACTTTCTTGCCAGTTTCGAGAATCACATGGTAGATGGACAGCCCGCCCATGTAGGCGATCTCGTCGACCACACCTGCAGCGCAGTTCTCGTTCTGGTCCGGTTTCTCGGTGGTGATGCTGACTTTCTCGGGTCGCACCGCGACCCACACCTGCGTCCCGGACGTCGTGCTCACGCCATGATCGATGTAAAGCTTGCATCCCGCTTCTTCCGACTCTATGCGCACGTGGTCGGCCTCATCTTCTACAATGCGGCCTTCGAAGACATTGATCGAGCCGATGAAATCGGCAACGAACCGTGAGTTCGGGAATTCATAGATCTCGGTCGGCGTACCCGTTTGAATGATTTCCCCGTCATTCATGACGCCGATGCGTGACGACAGCGTCATCGCCTCTTCCTGGTCGTGGGTCACGACCAGGAACGTCACACCGAGCTCTTCCTGGATGTTGATCAGCTCGAACTGGGTCTCCTCACGGAGCTTCTTGTCCAGGGCGCCCAGGGGCTCATCGAGCAACAGCACCTTCGGTCGCTTGACCAGTGAGCGGGCGAGGGCGACGCGTTGGCGTTGTCCGCCGGAGAGTTGGTGGGGTTTGCGTTTCGCAAATACTTCGAGTTTGACCAGCTCGAGCATGTCCTTGACGCGCTTGTTGATCTCGGCGCCGGGCAGGCCGTCCTGCCTGAGTCCGAAGGCGACATTCTTCTCCACGGTCATGTGGGGAAACAGCGCATAGGACTGAAACATCATATTGACGGGCCGTTCGTACGGCGGAATGCCGGCCATGTCGACGTTGTCGATAAATATTTGTCCGGCCGTGAGCGGCTCGAATCCAGCCAACATCCGCAGCAGCGTGCTCTTGCCACAGCCGGAACCGCCCAGTAGACAGAAGACCTCCGACTTGTAGATCGACAGTGAGACGCTGTCCACGGCAGTAAAGTCGCCGAATTTCTTCGTCACGTTCTCAATACGCACGTACGGCTCGGCCTGTGGATCGTTCCACGGCTCGTCGTGCTGCATGGTGTGCTTTGACGCTGACATCGGTTGGCCCCCTGTCAGGACCGTTCGGTCCCGGCCGTGGGCGGCCGGGACCGATACGAGATGCTTGTAGTCCCTTACTGGCCGGTCTTGACCCTCGTCCAGGCTCTGGTCAGCAGGCGCGTGAATTTAGGGCTGTCCGCCAGATCCGGGAATAGATTCGCCTTAACATCCGCGGACGGATAAATTCCCGGGTCGGTCTTGACCTCGTCGTCGACGAAGGGGAGGGAAGCGCTATTGCCGTTAGCATAGTAGACGTAGTTGGTGATGGCCGCGGCCGCCTCAGGCTCCATGATGTAGTCGATGAACCTATGTGCGTTGTTCTGATGCGGCGCATCCGACGGTATCGCCAGGCTGTCGAACCATATCACCGCCCCTTCTTTGGGGATCACATAAGCGATTTCGATACCTTGCTCTGCTTCATCGGCGCGGTCACGGGCGATCAGCATATCACCGCTCCAACCCATGGAGACGCAGATCTCGCCGTTGGCCAGATCGTTGATATTCTGAGATGAGTGGAAGTACTTGATATACGGGCGTACTTTCAGCATGTGCGTTTCGAACAGCTTCACGTCTTCCTTCTTGTCGCTGTTGGGATCGCGGCCAAGGTAGCCCATCAGATTGGCATATACCTCCGTCGGCGCGTCCAGCAACGTCACGCCGCAGCCTTTCAGCTTGGAGACGACATCCGGGTTGAACAGCATGTCCCAGCTATCGGTGGGGGCGTACGGCAAGGCCTCTTTGACTTTCTTGACGTTGTAGCCGAATCCCGTCGTGCCCCACATATACGGCACCCCGTGATCGTTGCCGGGATCGTGAGCACCCAGGCGTTTGAGAATATCCTTGTCGAGGTTGCCGTAATTCTTCAGCTTGCCCTTGTCCAACTTGGCAAATACCCCGGCCTGGATCTGCCGCTCCATGAATGAGGCGGATGGCACGACCACATCGTAGCCGCTGCTGCCGGCCAGGAGCTTGGCCTCAAGCACTTCGTCGGAGTCGAAGACGTCATAGTTCACCTTGATGCCCGTCCGCTCCTCGAAGTTCTTGATGGTGTCCTCGGCGATGTAATCCGACCAGTTGTAAACGTTGAGAATCTTTTCCTCGGCTGCGCTCGCTGCGAGCGGCAGCCCGACCGAAAGTAGGACCACTGCCAATATCGAAGCGTAATTCTTGTGTTTTTGCATGATCCTCATCTCCTCTATGCTGGTTAGTATTATCTGGTGCTTATCCGAAGGCCTGACGGGCCTGATCGTTCCAGCACGCGGTAGTACCGATTCCCAGCGATTTTAAATGGAAATTGGAGATACTTGCCACCAACGAGTGAAATGTGGTCGAGGCTGGTCCTGTTGGCAGTACGATCGGTACGAACCGCGCGGTGAGACAGG
>JAZFQE010000080.1:0-2038 GCA_036444955.1 Gemmatimonadales bacterium | reverse complement strand
AGTGTCAGAGCAAATCGGCTTGAGCTGGGGAAAAGAATTCCATAGCCTCAGGCGATGCACAATCCCTTCCGATATTTCAACAGTTCACCCGAGGTAATCCGCCTCGCGGTGATGATGTACTTCCGATATCCGCTCTCGTTGCGGCAGGTCGAAGATCTGCTGTTTGAGCGCGGCATCGATATCTGCCACGAAACCGTGCGTTTCTGGTGGAACCGGTTCGGTCCGATTTTCGCCGCGGAGATTAGAAAGGGGCGGGTTAATCATCGGTCATATTCACAGTGGCGCTGGCATCTGGACGAGGTGTTCGTGCGGATCAATGGCGCGACTCATTACCTCTGGCGCGCCGTGGATCACGAAGGTGAGGTGCTCGAAGTTTTTGCCACGAAGCGGAGGGATCGCAAGGCAGCCCTCAAGTTTCTGAAACGGGCGATGAATCGCTACGGGCGGCCGGGGACTATCGTAACGGACCGACTTCGATCTTACGGTGCGGCGATGAAGGTGATTGGCATCGAGGAGCGTCAGGAGTGTGGCCGTTGGCTCAATAACCGGGCCGAAAACTCACACCAGCCGTTCCGACGACGAGAGGGGGCGATGGCGAAATTCAGGAGTGCAAAGTCGCTTCAGAAATTCGCCTCGATCCATTCTTCAATCCACAATCACTTCAACCTGGACCGCCATCTCAACCGCCGTGACATCTTCAAGCAGAACCGCTCAGCTGCGTTGGCCGAGTGGCGTCAACTGGCGGCCTGATAACCTCGCCGTCTCGCAGTTTGGAGACTGGGTCGCATTAGACTGACAGCACCCGGCGATACAGTTCGACGCGTTGTCCATCGCATTCGAAATCGCTGAATCCTTACAGCTCATGCTTCGGTGTCGGAAGATGTTCCAGTTGTCAGTCAATCCACTCGAACATCAGAATGACTGTCGGCAGAAGCATGTGAAAATTATCGTCGGAGATCAGCATAATACGCACTTGATCGGAAGGACCGGAGTGCACAGCCAGACCTTCGAGGTTATAGAGGCTGGCGGTTAATCCGAATTTGACGATTTCGCGAGGTCGCAAAACGGCACCGGGGAAGAACTGCGCCGGCTCGAGACCTCGAAGACGCGTAGTGAATCCGCTCAATTGTGAATAACTACGCTCAAGCACCAGAATCTCTCCAGATGGCAGCCGATCGGCCCCAGTAGGCCGGAGCCCGTCGCCGGTCGCATAGGTGACACTAATCCAATTAGAACCATCGAACAGATAGGCTTTTGAATTTCCAGATGCCGGACCTCCCTCCCGAATTGCGATCAGGCGCCCATCAGCGAGCACTGCGAGCGCTTCGATACCGCGATTCCGTGAGCCTTTGATCCGAAGCGGGACACCGGAAAGCTCTTCCGGAGTCTCCGAGAGCCCATCGGGATACTGCCAGATGCGGTGCACGCCTTCGAAAGCGACCAGGATCCCGCCTTGGGTTGCAGCCGCAAGGGCTTCCGCATCAACGCCGAATCTTCCCTCAATAGGGAGCCCCGACAAATCACGAAGTCCGCCCATCAGGGCCGAGGAGAGCCCCATCGGCTCCCCAGACGGCGCGTAGACAATTTTGGCCGTCAGCCAGTCTCCGCGATCGGTGACCGCCGTCAGACGGTGACCGTCGGGCGAAACAATCAATCCAGAGAACCCACCAAATCCGCCGGCATTCGATCTAAGTTCAAGGCCTCCGATCCAACGCAAACGCCTCTCCGTCTCGTCAGCTCCAACAAGCGGATTGAATCGCAGCGGAGAGGCATCGATCTGAATCTCTTGGGGTGCTGAGGCCGCCTGTGATGACATAAAAACCAACATCGCGCACAGACCAGCCACAGTTAGCCCACCATGAGCCATAACGCCAAACCTTCCCGTTGTGGCTGGCCTCAGCAACTTGTGAATAAGGGAACGGAGGATCGTGTGCATGGGATCGACGCTACGGGCAATCCCAACGAAATGCCAGGTCTTCTGGGCCGGACGGAATTCATGGGAACGACAGGGGGTGGCTATGTCGCGGGATGTCCGCTT
>JAZFQE010000079.1:0-7749 GCA_036444955.1 Gemmatimonadales bacterium | reverse complement strand
TTGGCACTTCCATGGCGATGATCGTTTCCCCGAAAGTACTGAGACGCGGACTCGAGGTTTTTGCGGTGGCTTCTGCCATTGGGTTTGGGGGCCTCCTGTTTTACGGCAACAACTTCGAGGCTTTCGTTTCGACCATGGTGTCGCTGCAGTGGGGCTGGGTCGCGGTTGGGGTGGCGCTGGCTTCACTTGATTGGTTTGGTGGCGGACTACGAGTTTGGGTGCTGCTGCGCCACCTCCTGCCCAACCCCTCATATCGAGCTGCCGTAGTGGCTGGAGGTCTCGGTGCCTGGGCGAGCTTCATCACGCCTTCCCAGACCGGCGGTGGGCCGGTGATGATCTACGCGCTCCATCGCCAGGGGACTCCCGTGCCCGAGGCGATGATCTCGGTCCTCATGACGTTTGTCGCCACGGTCGTGTTTTTTACCGTAGCGGGTCCACTGGCGTTGTTTCTCGGTGCCGGTCGCTCGCTCCGGGAGCACGGCGTGTTGGGGCAGGCCGTGACACTTTATGATCTGTTCCGGCTGAGCCTCCTTGGATTCATGCTTGTGTCGCTGGCAATGCTGTTCTTGTTCATCTTCCCGAGCGTGGCACGAAGGATTGCCCGCTCAATTGTCTTGCGGCTGCAATCGCGGGGGAGTTCGCGCCTCGCCGCGAAGGTGGAGTCGCTGCAAGCTGGAATCGACCGATCGCATGATCTTCTGCTCGCGTTCTTCAAGGGGTGGGGTTGGGGTGCTCTCGCAGTCGCCGTTCTGGCATCTTCCCTTGCTTTCGCCAACAGGCTAGTCGCGGGCTACGTCGTGCTCCGCATGCTGGACATACACGCACAGTTCGTCGAAGTGCTCCTGCTGCAAACGTTGATAACCTTCTTACTCTACTTTGCCCCCACTCCGGGGGGGTCGGGAATTGCCGAGGTGCTATCGGCAGCGGTTATGTCTATTTACGTACCGCGGGAGCTGGTGCCTTCATACATCTTGCTATGGCGGATTATAGTGAGTCACCTGACCGTTGGATTCGGCTCGTACGTCTTTTGGAGGTGGCTGAAAGGCGCCGATTCTGCGGATTTGGATTCGGGCGAGGCCAATTATTCCAAGGAAACCTCGGTTGCAAGGGAGTGAGCCAGCGGCTAATTTTCGCAATTCGGTTTGCGAATGTTGAGGATCCGCTAGATGTCACATCTACAGCTAGGTGATGAACGCTTCCCGGTCCCCGAGGGTGAGCACTACATGGGTAGGCACGCTTCCTGCGCCGTGAAGGTGGAAGGTGACCGGGTGGGGCTGAGGCATGCGATGATTCAGGGCATGCCGGACGGCCAGGTGGCGGTGAGGGTTATCGACCCGAACTTCGAAGTCCTCATTAACGGTGTTCCGCTCGGTCCTCAGCCGCACCCGTTGATCCATGGTGACAAAGTGGGGATCGGCGAGCACGAACTCTTGTTCGTTGAAGAGAGTCAGGATGGGAGCACCCAGCTCGTGTCGGCGATAGATGTGGCCACCTCGACGGGCGGTGCTCCGAGTACTCCGTCGGGGCCGGCGACCGCTGCGACTGGCGGACGGCTCGTGTGCTTGACGGACGGCCGTGAATACACGATGACCGGAGACAATCTGCGGATGGGCCGCGAGGCTGACAACGACGTCGTCGTCGCGGACCAGAACGCATCGCGTCATCACGCCGAGATCGTAGTTATGCCGCAGGGCTATGTGTTCATCGACACGAGCACAAACGGGTCAATGATCAACGAAAAGAAGGTGGTCGACCAGCAACTTTTGGCTCGTGGGGATGTGATCAAGATCGGTGACGAGGAGTTTAGATTCTCCGCCGACGAGCTCGAAGCTGCGCCCGCGGAGCCGATTCCCTCCACCGCTCCCGAATCTGCTCCATCAACTCCGGAAACTCCGGCGAAACCGGTTGGCGAGATGCCGCCGGGCGCCGAAAGCCAGCTGCAGGACACGATGTTCGGGGTTCCATCCATTGAGGTTGCCGCTGTGGAGGAGGAGGTGCCGGTGTCCCCGCGTACGGGCGAGGACGTTGTGATCGACGACGAGCAGCCACACAGCCAGGAGCCGCCGGGCTCGCCGCCTGCCACGCCCCCGGTGCTAGAAAGTCCACCCGGGGCGCCACCTTCCCCACCGGTTTCGGCGCCCCCGCCGCCCCCGCCGCCCCCGCCGCCCTCGCCGGCTGCTGAAAAGGAGCTGGCTCGGGAGGCGCTGGCCAACGTTGTTATTAGGAGCGGCGCGCTTGAAGGCCAGCGCCTGCCGATCCGAGTGCCCATCGTCAACATTGGGCGGGCCGAGTACAACGACCTCGTTATTCCCGACGAAAGCGTTTCGGCTATCCACGCAAAGATTCAGCGGCGGGAAGGGATCTGGATCTTGACGGACATGGATTCTACTAACGGTACGTTCGTAGACGGTGAGCGCGTGACCGATGAAGTGCCGCTGGTTCCCGCGTCCCTTCTTCGGTTCGGAGAGGTTAAGGCGTTCTTCGAACCGACTGATGATTCGGTGGATCCCGGTGAGGGCCAATCCACCAAAGTCATGGGCGCGATAAAGATCCCACCCCGTCTGCCGGATGTGCCGGATCAGAGCTGATGAAGGCAGCTTTCACATGTCAAACAGAAACTCGGAGCTAGTGTAGGGGTCTGACCCCTACGTAGAAGCTGTGCAGCTCACAATCACCGCGTTCGGCCGTACTGATGTGGGTGTTGTCCGCGCCGACAACGAAGACAATTACCTCCTGATCCCCGACAAGGGCCTGTACATAGTCGCCGATGGGATGGGAGGGCACGCAGCTGGGGAAGTGGCGAGTGAAATGGCGGTGCGGATCATCGCACGAGAGCTACGAGAGGTCGCCCGCGAGGATGAGGGACGGGCGGCAGACACGTTGCGAACTGCCATCCGCCGCGCCAATGAGCAGATCTTCCAGCGAACCCTCGACGAGCAGGACAAGCGTGGCATGGGGACGACAACCACGGCGATGCTCGTGCTAGGCGCTAAGTATCTGATAGGACACGTGGGCGACAGCCGCGCCTATATGTTGCGTGAGGACGAAATGGTGCAACTGACGAAAGACCACTCCTACGTTCAGGAACAGGTCGATGCGGGATACTTAACTCCCGAACAGGCGCGGGTGCACCCTTATAGCAATGTCATAACGCGATGCGTTGGTGCGAACGACGACGTCGATCCCGATGTATACGGAGGGACACTGCGTGGGGGTGACCTCTATTTGTTGGCTTCCGACGGTCTCACCGGGATGCTGGAGGATCAAGAGATGAAAGAGATCCTGCAAAACGGATCTGATATGGACACCGCTCTAGATGAGCTCATCAACACGGCGAATGGCCGCGGCGGCCTCGACAACATCACCGCGATTATTCTGCAGGTAGTCGAGACTAACTAGGCCGACTCCAACTTCCCGAACAACCAAGCCAGATCTATTTCAACGGAGCGCGCGCAGAATACGCGGAATCTTCTAGCGCTGACGTAAAGCTGCTCGGCAACTGTGTGTATGCCGATCCGTGGGTCAGGATGCTCGTCAGACAACATTTCAACGTTGCCCGACCGCGTAACGACCGGCAGGCTCACCGAGAGCATGTCGGGTTTGCGGGGAAAATCGATTAATAGCTCTCCCTCCCCGAGCCCGAGCTCTCGGGCCAGGTCGTCCTCGGCGCTGTGAACGCGATCTGGGTCGTCCGTTATCCAGTCGCCGAAGCCTTCCGGTAGGTCAGACGATGCAAGTTCGACGACGCGCTTGAGTAGCTTGCGCTGCCAGAGGCGTCTCACCAGGGGTGCATTTTCGAATGCCCGCAGACGGTGCATCAAAACTTCATCTGTAGCTTCGGCAATCCAGGATGCTTCGAGTTCGCGGCGCTGCAGCGCATCTCGAACCACTCGTTTAAACATCGAAGTTGCACTACGGACGGCGTGATGCCAGTAGACGTTGCGGTACATCTGATACTTGGCAAACAAGAGCGACTCGAGGGCGCTGAGCCCCTTCTCGTGAATTCCCACCGTCTTGCTGCCGTCCCCCAGAGTGACAACCGTTATAGAGTGCAGTAAGCGATCCACGTCCACGATTCCGTAGGGAACGCCGCACATGCGCGCGTCGCGAGTCAGGTACTCGATTTTGTCGAGGTCCAATGAACCGGATACCAATCCTTGCAGCGGGCTCCTGCTCGCTCCAGTTATCAGCTCGTTCAGACGTGATCCAGCATTCTCGATCCCGGTGGCATGCAGTATCGCAACCAGGTCCGGATGGGCGAGACGATCCTGTGCTAGATCTTCGTGTGACGGGAGGCCTGCTTCTTCCAGCGCATGCGAGAATGGATAATGCCCGACATCGTGCAACAGCGCTGCTAGCCGGATGAGTGATGACTCGGCGGGGTGGATCTCTTCAAGGCTGTTGCGCTCTGCGAGTAGCGTCAAGACCCGGCGCGCGAGGTGATACGTCCCGAGCGCGTGTTCGAAACGTGTATGAGTGGCGCCGGGATAGACTAGGAATGCGTGCCCCAGCTGGCGGATAAACCTGAGGCGCTGGAATGGCTCACTGTCGAGCACCTCCAACGCCTCAGCGTCGATCCGAATATTATTCCAGAGGGGATCCCTAATTACTTCGAAGTCACCTCCGGCTTTCATTACCTGCAAACTTGTGGCGCGGCCTTCCTGACATCTTCAGTAACACAGTTCCCAAACTCCCCGAAGTTCTCCCGAAACATACCTGCCAGCTTTGCGGCCGCAGCATCGTAGTCCTCGCCGCATTCCCAGGTAGATCTCGGATCGAGCACTTCCTGCGGGATAGCCGGCACCGCCGTTGGTATCTCGACGCCGAAGACCGGGTCGCGTCTCGTAGGAACGTTTGCTAGTGAGCCCTCCAGCGCAGCGGAGATCATGGCACGCGTGTAGCCGAGCTCCATTCTCCGACCCTTGCCGAAAGGTCCACCCGTCCAACCCGTATTGATGAGCCAACAACTTACCTTATGCTTAGCGATCTTCTCCCCTAGCTTCGTTGCGTAGTTGGAAGGATGTATTGGTAGAAACGGTGCTCCAAAGCATGCACTGAACGTTGCCTGAGGTTCGGTCACTCCCCGTTCGGTACCGGCCACCTTTGCGGTGTAGCCCGCGAGGAAGTGGTACATCGCCTGCTCAGCGGTCAGTTTGGCAATTGGTGGAAGTACGCCGAAAGCGTCAGCGGTGAGGAAGACCACATTCTTCGGGTGTCCGCCAATTCCGCTCGGGACGTGGTTGGGAATAAAGTGTATCGGGTAGCACGCCCGAGTGTTCTCAGTGATCGAATCGTCGTGTAGATCGATCCTGTGGGTGAGCGGGTCGACGACAACGTTCTCGAGAATGGTGCCGAACCGGCGCGTTGTCGCGAATATTTCGGGCTCCCCCTGTGCAGAAAGCCTGATGACTTTAGCGTAGCACCCGCCCTCAAAATTAAAAACTCCCTCGTTGCTCCATCCATGTTCGTCGTCGCCGATCAGCGTCCGTGACGGGTCGGCCGAAAGCGTGGTTTTTCCGGTGCCCGAGAGTCCGAAGAAGATGGCTGTATCTCCCGCCCTGCCGATGTTGGCGGAGCAGTGCATCGACAGGATGCCCCGCCGAGGGTACACGTAGTTGAGCACGGTGAAGATGGATTTTTTCATTTCACCCGCATAACGCGTCCCGCCGATCAAAACGAGTTTCTTGCTGAGATGGAGCGTGATAAATGTCGAGCTATTCGTCCCGTGCCGCTTGGGGTCTGCTTCCATTTCGGGAGCGTGCAATACTGTGAATTCGGGGACGAACGTAGCCAGGTCCTCACGCGCGGGGCGCAGGAACATGTTATAGGCGAAGTTTGCATGCCACGCATTCGTGGTTATGAAACGAATGGCGATCCGGTAGTTGGGATCAGCTCCTGCGAAAACATCGCGGACGAACAGCTCCCGTTGTCCGAGGTAGGACAGAATGTCTGCGTGTAACAGATCGAATCTCTCCGGGTCCAACTCCTGGTTGACCTTGCCCCACCAGATCTCGTCCGCAGAACCCGCTTCACGTACCACGAACTTGTCCTTCGGAGACCTGCCGGTGTGAGGCGTAGTGATGGCGTTGAACGCCCCGCCCTGGACAATCTGGCCCTCGTCCCGCCTGATGGCTGCCTCATAAAGCAGTGCGGGTTCGAGGTTTAGATTTACGGGTCCTTGCGCCGCGAGACCCGCTGCTAGGTTTCGGGGCGATTGCTTCACTACCGGAGTCTGGACCGCTGGTTTGGTCATCTGCCCTATCTAAGAAATTGCCTTGGTTCCATGCAATCTTGGACCGGGAAAAGTAACACATCCTCCGGAGAATCTTGCGGTGCGTCCGCTGTCCGCGGAGGTGCCGGGCCTAATCCAAGGGACAGCTCGCGACAAACTAGGTTTTCTCCGAGGGCGCAGTGTTGGTTCTCTCACCGTCCAGTGCGTCGATCATGGAGACGCGCCTCTGATGCCTGCCTCCGGCGAACCGCGTGTGAAGAAATGTCTTAACAACCTCCGCGGCCAGTCGGTTACCAAGCAAAGTGCCTCCAAGAGTCAACATGTTTGCGTTGTTATGTTCGCGCGCGTTAGTAGCGGTCGTGATGTCATGGCACAGAGCGGCCCGAACTCCTAGAATTTTATTGCCGACCATGGCGCTCCCTATCCCCGCCCCGTCTATCATAACGCCGAATTCGACTTCACCTGCGGCTATCAGTTCGGCTACCCGGGCGGCATAGACGGGATAATCGACCGATTCGGCGCTGTGGCAGCCGACGTCCTCCACGTCGCACCCGAGCTCTGTCAGGAGATTCTTGAGGAACTCCTTCATCTGATAGCCGCCATGATCCGAGCCGACCGCGATTCTGGTGGCGGCGTCGGAATCTCCTCTCCCGGGGTTTCCCTCGTGTATAGCCACCCCCAACTTTGCGGCGAGATCGCGGGCGGCGGGAGTAACGATGAACCCTGACCGCAACTCCACGGAGCGTCCCTCCTGGCTCGCCGCCCGGACATCGGCTTCGGTCACCAACTTTCTCATCGGAGCAAGATCACTGGTCGAAGGGCAGGACGTTGGGGGGTGTGTGATAGAGTTTCTGTACGGTGTTTCGGTCTGCCGCCGACGGAAACCGAATCATCGGTGTCGTAAACATCAAGTCGTTGGCGTCGGGACTGTGCGCAAAGATCCCGAGAGTATGCCCGATTTCATGGCTGGTGACTCGGGCTATGCAGTTCACTATATCCTGATCCACGAAGACACCACCCCAGTTAACTGTCACGTTGAACGAACCTGTGAACCGCCCCGATTCAACCGCGGGAACTGTAGTTACGCCGCTGCATACCTGAACCGGCGGGTCGTCGGTGACGGGTAGGTCGGCGACTGATGGCCCTGCGAACCTAACTCTTACGTTTGCCGCAGCCGAGTCAGTCACTACCTCGCCGGTAAACTCGCTATACAGGAACTGTGACTCCCAAATCGCGATAGCCGACTCGAGATGTCGCCGTAGGTTCGTGCCGTCCTCAGTCCAAAACTTTACTGGTAGGCGAGTACTCGGCCAGCTAAAAACCAAGTTCTCTGGTTGCCGAACGAACTCGTATGACAGCTCGCGACTAGGGGCGTTCGGAAAATCGCAGGAGATGATGAGAGCGACCAGGAGTGTAGCGGAGGCGGGGGCGGCACGCGCCAGACTATTACTCATGCTGCCCGCCCCCGCCCACAATGCCGATAATAGCTCCAATCCAAACCCTCCGGACTGTGCTGT
>JAZFQE010000078.1:0-3290 GCA_036444955.1 Gemmatimonadales bacterium | reverse complement strand
GACAACATCAATCAAGCTATCGCGATTCTCAACCCACTCAACACAACGGACGGGAGGGTAAGCGACTTCCGCGAACTCGAGTGGGCGGACTCGGAGATCCTCAGGTTTATCGGCGGCGTGGGCGGGTTCGACGGATTAGTCACGCGCGACACTCTCTTCAGCTCACTAGGACTGTTTGAATGGAACATCACCACCGGGTCGATCGGACGAATTGAGGGAGTAACAAATCCAATCGCCCACACTCGAGCACCGGACGGCGGCATTTGGTTCGTTTCTCAGCCGGACTCCACGGTGATATTCCATCTGCCTGCGGGAGCTACTTCAGCAGTGCCGCTTTTCTCCGACTGGACGAGCATTTCCCTGACGCCGGCCACCATGTGGGACATTGATAACTTCGACGGCCAACCGGTCGTCGCCGCCAACGTGCTTATCAGTCCGCTTGCCGGGACTCAGGGCATGATCCTGGTCCTCGATCTCGCGAGCGGAAGCGCGTCAGCCATCTGGAGTGACAGCCGACCGCGTAGTTTTGCTAAAGTACCGGGTATGAGCGCCGTTGTGATCGACGTAATCGACGGCGCGGGAGCCAATCTCTGGTTGGCTGAGCTCCCTTAACGAGACGAAAGCGAGGCGCATCCGAGCCTACCGGCTACGTCGCGCCCCTGATCAGCTTGGTAAGGGCCGGCTCAAGCCCCATCAGCCGAGCATACGTGGCGAGTTGGCCGCGGTGATACATCTCCTGGGCGATCCCATGATGCAACCACTGCATCTTGGTGCCCTGCTTGCCGTCGAACCGCTCCAGGTACTGCCACAGCGAAAGTTCCCCTGTCGCGCGAAAGGCTCGCTCGGCATCCTTCATCTGTGACCTGAGCAGCGCCACCAGTTCCTGCTTGGTCGTGGCCTTGTAGGCCGGAGCGGCATACTTCTTCAAGAGCTTGGGCCACGGGAGTCTTTTCAGGTTCGTGTCGTGGCGCGTGAGCTCACCCGTCATCATCATCGACACCTCAAGTATGTGCTGCACCAACTCCCGCACGCTCCGCACCTCAGCAGTGGGGCGAAAATTAAACTTGTTCGCCGGGATGTTGCGGATTTCGTCAATGATTCCCTGCCGCACATCCAACCACGCCTCGAGCGTCTCGTCCAGAAAAGAATCAAAATCCGACATCATTCACTAACCTTCCAGCCCGCTAACCTCCATCCGACTCCAGCTGCACTCCCGGCTAGGATCGCGGGCAATAACAAGGTGACAAGGATAAACGCGGAGCCGTGTACTCCCACAATTGCTCCTAACTTGACCGCAAGCTCCGCAACTGGGCCTTGGACCGCGGTCCAGGCAAGCAGCAAGCCCCATCCGACCGCTGCTGATACGGCACACGTGAACGGCACGGTTCGGTCCGATTTATTCAGTGCGCCCCACACAAACCCCAGCAGCGCCACGCTCACCCAGCCGAAGCCGACCGTTGCCAGCAAGAAAGCGGGCGCGAGAAGCAATACCTGAAGTGTCCTACGCATGATCACGCCCCCGGCTCGAGTGTGAGCACCGAGAGAACCCTGCTCTCGGGAATCTCCGACGCAGCGCGTGGAAAGAGCACCTCATCGAGCTCTCCGACTGCCCATTTCTCCAACCGATCCGCGTAGCGCGAGCTGACGGGGTTGCCGGACTGACCGCCGGGATAAGTTGACCACGCTCTAACCTCGGAACCAAGTTCAACAACCATGCGCCAACTGGCACCGTGCATGCCAGCTCCCGAAGAGGGGTTCAAAGTCTCGCGACCTCCCTGAACCGGTATTCCGGTCACTGCAAGTCCGGGGAACCGGGCGATGTGAGGGATGTTCATGTGCCGGATCCCTTCCCAGCGCCACCCGCCTCCGGTGGGATTACCGTGCGCCTGCACCGCCCTCTCGAGCGCAGCGGCGAGAGCGGCGACGAGTATGTCATCTCGCTGCTCGGTCGCATCCGTGGAACGTCTGTCCCACCATTCACTTTCAGGATCGCGTAGCAACATCGCAATCATCGTCTCGCGCGGCGTGTCGACCCTTCGCCCGTCTTCCTTCTCCAATTCATCCCACAACAGATTCTGCAACATCGACATGGCGTACTCAAAGAGAACCGCACGCTCGTTTTCTTTCGTGTACCGACGATCCCATTCGGCCAGTAGCTCTGCAGCCTCCCGCTCTTCTGGCCCAAGCCTCCCCGCCGAATCTCTGCGCGCCGCTGCTTCAAGCAACGCGGGCACGAACCAGTCGGCGCGAGCGCTTCCGGGATGGGTCTGATAGCGCCGCATCGCGTCCGGTGTCACCGAAGAATCGGTCCGCAAAAGTTTATTGATCTGCATTGCACGCCAAGGCACCCACCAATCATCACCCAGATATCTGTCATTGACGCGCGGGTCAATCGGCTCCTGATTGGCCGACGCCAGGTACCCCTGCGGCGGGTTGATTGCACCTGGATAATCATCTACGGCCCAGTACCCCAGCCAGTCGCTCCTGCTCGTCGTTCCGTCACGGATCACCTGTCCATTACCATCATCGGGGTGAATCGGGTAATGACCGATCGATCGGATTGCTATGGAGCCCGCGCGGTCGGCAACCAATCCATTCTGCGCCGGCGCCCTAAGGCTCTCCATCGCCCGCAACCATTCCACTACGCTCTTGGCACTCCGGATCCGGCCAAACGATGTGACCACGCCCGAACCCTCCAACACTGTCCATCGCAGCGAGATTGCTGTGTCACCATCGATCATCAGCGGACCACGGTGTGTTCTGTATAGCGTATCTACCGCCAGAACATTCCCGCGCGAGTCACGATACTCTTCAATTCTGCGCTCCAGCGGACGCCATGCACCGTCAAACCGGTAGGCGGTAGGCGCTGCAGCGTTGTCGAGGATCTCCTCGTAGAAATCCATCACGTCAGCACCCGTGTTGGTGAAGCTCCAGGCGACGTCGCGGTTGAAACCGATCACGATGTCAGGAGCGCCCGGGAACGTCACGCCGTACACATCCTGCTCATCCGGTACCAGGAGGTGGGTTTCGTACCACGTCGAGGGTAACGTCAGATCGAGATGGGGATCGCCGGCCAGAATAGCATATCCGTTAGCTGTTCTCCACGGAGACACCGCCCAGTTGTTGCTTGCGTGTGCCCCGCCCTGGTCGAACCGGTCAGATAGAAATCCTGCCCGCCTGATCGCGCGTGCGGTCACACGGACCGCCGCATCGGACTCGCCCGGCGGCGGCAATCGCACGACATCCAACCGCGCTTCGGTCTGTCCGTTCGGCTCCAGCGGTTCCTGTAG
>JAZFQE010000077.1:0-10758 GCA_036444955.1 Gemmatimonadales bacterium | reverse complement strand
ACGATCCCTGTTAGGAGAGGTGATCAGGGCTCATTGACGCAACCCCTGATGACTCTTTATCTTACAGTTAATGAGTTGGACCCCAGAAGGAGTTCGGGCACATGCCTAGGCCCGAAATTCTGCCGCTTGTCTCCAAGCCCAATAGATACGTAGCTAACGAGCTAGGCCTCATCATCCAAGAGGATTGGTGTGGTCGTGCCCTCCGGTTGCTTTTGTGCTGACACGGCCATCTAGGGGGAGCGGGTCGTCTTCCCACCGTTCGAGACAACGATCGGTGATCTCCAGCAGAAAGAGGGAGCGTTGCTTGCTGCAAAGAGCGTGGTGATCACGCGACCGCGCACAGGTCGCGCACAACACATTGAAGCGCTGATTGTGGGTCCCAACAGGTTGGTGCTCGCGATCGGCGGTGGAAGTCACGGCTCCGTAGAGCCGACGAAACTTAAGAAAGTGACACTGGACGTGGACGAAACGCTAGTGCCGCCGATTCAAATTCACAAAGTTGGAGCGACCACGGCAGCGGGCGAAAGCCCGGTGGCCGGCGCGGTGGCTCCGGCAGAGGTCAACAATTTTGAAACGCGAAATTATTATTACTGGGAGCCCGCGCGAGAGGCGTGTGGCTATCTTGGAGGATGACAGACTTGTCGAGCTCCTCGTCGACCGTCCCGATCTCCGGCGTACCGTCGGTGATTTGTATCGAGGTCGGGTTGAAGCTGTGCTGCCCGGAATGCAGGCGGCGTTCGTCGACATTGGGACTGAGAAGAGCGGCTTTCTTCACGCATCGGACCTGGTCGAGCCGGATGTCGACGAGCTAGAAGACGAAGATTCGAACGGGAACGCTGGCGGGAACGGCCGTGGCCGTGGCCGCAGTCCCGGAAGATACCCCAACATAGCGGATGTTCTCACCCGAGGGCAGATTCTCACCGTACAGGTTACAAAGGAGCCCATAAGTACCAAAGGCCCCCGCGTAACAACCCAGATATCCCTCCCCGGGAGGTTTCTGGTCTACATGCCCCACAGTTCGAAGATCGGGGTTAGCCGCAAGATCGAGTCGCGCCAGGAGCGGGCACGCCTGCGTCAGATCGTCGCCAAGCATCTACCCAAGGATGCGGGCGGTGTAATCATTAGAACGGTTGCAAGCGACGTAGAAGCGTCTCAGATCAAGCGAGAACTCAAGTCGCTGCTCAACCTTTGGAACAAGATCAAGCGGAAAGAGAAGGTTGTGAAACCTCCCGCTCCGATTCAGCGGGAAGGCTCGCTCACAAGCGGTATCGTACGCGACGTTTTCAGTGATAAGGTCGACAAACTGTACGTCGATTCGAAACAGGTTCATCGAGAGATCACGCAGTACCTCAAGGACATCGACGCAGAGCTGCTCGACCGGGTTCAGCTGTACTCGGAAGAAACCCCAATATTTGACAAGTACGATATCGAGACTGAAATACGCGGTCTGTTTAAGCGGCGCGTCGATCTTCCGGCAGGCGGATACGTCATAATAGAGCCAACCGAGGCCCTGGTCTCCATCGACGTGAACACCGGCAGATACACCGGAAAGCATGATCCTGAGAAGACTATCCTTCGCACCAATCTCGAAGCAGCTCGAGAGATAGCGCGGCAATTGAGGTTGCGAGATATCGGCGGGATTTTGGTCATCGATTTCATTGACATGGGCAATCAGCGCAACCGCGACAAGGTATTGCAGGAACTGCGAACGTATCTAAGCAGAGATAGGGCCAGAACTAGAGCGTTCCGGGTTTCCGATCTTGGACTCGTCGAGATGACGCGGCAGCGGGTTCGGCCGTCGCTTCTCAACATCATGACAGGGGCGTGCCCAAGTTGCGGAGGAGACGGCCGAGTGTTTCGACCGGAGGTTGTGATCCGCAGGTTGGAGCGCGCGATAAAGAGAGCTGGCCGGGGTTCTGAAGAACGGAATATGGTTGTAAAGATGCATCCGGAGGTGGCGCTTTACCTCTTGGAAGAGGAACCACACTTCCTCAGGGGAATGGGCAAGGTGGCCGGTATAGATGTGGAGATCAGGGATGATCCTACGATACTTCAGGATGAGTTCAGGATGATCATTCAGCCGGCCGGAAGGGACGTAACTGACCGGTACGCCGTGGCGTAACCCCCCGTAGATCCCCGTAGCCCCCTTGAATAGGGGGAACTCGGCAGGTAAACTTACCGGCTATGACATACGCGATTTTCAAGGCTTCGGGCCAGCAGTTCAGGGCTTCGGTTGGCGACACGCTGCGGGTGCCGTTGTTGGAGAAGAAGCCGGGTTCGAGAGTGACCTTTGACGAGGTTCTGCTCGCTAGTGATGGCAAGAAGATTGCCACGGGAAAGCCGTCCGTCAGAGGTGCCAAGGTGACCGCTGAAGTGGTTTGCCACGGGAAGGGCGAGAAGTTGGTGGTGTTCAAATTCAAGCGGCGCAAGGGTTATCGTCGCAAGAACGGCCACCGACAGCAGTACACTGAAATCAAGGTCACTGACCTGAAGTTCTGAGGAATAGATGGCTCACAAAAAAGGACTTGGTTCAAGCAGAAACGGCCGCGATTCGAAACCCAAATACTTGGGCGTCAAGCGATTCGGAGGCGAAGCTGTGCACGCTGGAACGACTCTCGTAAAGCAGCGGGGCACAAAGTTTCATGCGGGCAATAACGTACGCCGCGCCAAGGACGATAGTCTCTTCGCGCTGATCAACGGCGTCGTCAAGTTTGAGCACCGGGACAAGAAGCGCTTTCAGGTGAGCGTGTACCCACCCGAGGCGGTTGCGTAGCTGGCAGTCTGAGCTGAAGAACTAACAGAGGCGTGGAGTGGGTTTCCCTTCCGCCTCTTTTGTGTTTGTGAAGTTATCTCATTGCGGGGAGGGTGGCTGACCCCGCTGACCCCCCAGTAGTCCCTGAGCACGCGCCTCTTTGATTTCCTTTAGCCTCTTCCGAGTCTGCGAGACTCTCCTGTTGAAGTAGGCAGCCGGGCCCAATGACAGCACAGCAATAGCGCTAGCGACAAGCGGTGCGGCTCCTTCATAAATCCCCGGTCCAAACCACATCCAGAGCGCTGCGAACTCACCGGCAAGGAAGATCGTCCCGAAGCTGTTTCGCATGTTGGCCATGTCGTCCCGGAGATTTCTGAGCCTCAACTCTGGGGCCGTTTCGACAACGCCTTCTGCGACGAGATCTTCTTCCCACGTGTATACGGCTCCGCACTGCAGGCATTCCTTGAGAGGCCGCCCAAACAAGCTCTTGAAACCGAGCGACCAGTACTTAGTCCACCGCAGCCTTCGGATCGGGTGCTTGAGCACGCCGAGGTCGTTGCCACAAAGCTTACAGACGTTCCTGAGTTCCGCCATCACGTTAGCGCGCGTGAAGCTGGCTTCCGGTGGGCGCCGCCAAGCCGGTTGCCGAGAGCACGTAGCTCCTGAACAGCTCACGGATGCCAGTTGTTATCGGACCCGGCTTACCGTTTCCGACCGCTACTCCGTTGAGCTTCACTATTGGGAGAATTTCCAGTGTTGTCCCGGCGAGAAACATCTCATCAGCTTGACCAAGCGTATCTTCGGGAGCTGCCTCCTCTCTGGTTGCGATGCCGCCTTTGGCGCAGATCTTGAGAGTGATGGCCCGAGTGATGCTCGGGAGGATGTAGCGCGTCTTAGGGGCCGTGATCACCACGCCGTTCACCACCGCGAAGAAGCTCGAGGCTGAGGATTCCAGGGCCAGCCCGTTTCGCACCAGTATGGAGTCGAAGGCCCCGTTCTCGCGGGCTTGCTGTTGGGACAGGCAGTTAGCTAGTAGTCCGATCGTCTTTAGATCACAGCGTCCCCATCTGATATCCGGAATCGTAATCATCGACACTCCTGCTTCCGGATCGGCTTTCTGAACGTAGGGGAACACGGTGACGTACACTGTCGGCTCAACGGGCGCGTCGGGAAACGCGTGCGTTCTTGTAGGCGGTGCTCCCCGTGTAACCTGCATGTATATCAGAGCATCTTCATCAGCAAGGCCATTGCGATCGAGGAGTGAGGCCGCTACATGGAGAAATTCAAGACTTTCCCAGCCCGTTATCTTGATTTCGCGAAGCCCACGGCGCATGCGATCGAGGTGCGCCTCTGCCTCGAGAAATTGGCCTCTGTAGCTTCTGATGACCTCGTAGATCCCGTCACCGAGCAGGAACCCGCGGTCGTCGGGTGACAGCTTGGCGTCTTCCCGTGATACGAAGCTGCCGTTGAGGTATACGATCATTTCAACGCGACGCGGCTACCCCCGCTACCTCCCACCCCCCAACCGAGCAGCGCCCAGCCGAGGATCATGCCGAGCCCTCAGCAGGGGTGCGATAATCGACGAGTGCGATGGGGTTCTCCATAGATGGATAAGGTAGAGCGTCGCCCGGTCAGTGGGGAACGTGGTTGGGGAACAGCCGGAAAGGCGTGTCCTTAGTGACGGCGTCTTTCAAGTGTTGGTCGATCGGCAGTTGCAAGAACTGATCGAGATTTGCCCGCAGGCCTTTCACACCCGGGCTGGGCCAATCGGTTCCCCAGATTACACGGTCGCCGATCTCAGCGATGCGAGGAAAATACTCCAGCAATTTCCCAGGTGGGATTCCTGACAGCTCTAGGTAGATGCTCTTGTGTCGCCGCAGCACGAAGAACGCTTCATCCATCCACAACGGGCGTCCTCCGTGCGCCATAATGACTGTGAGATCAGGGAAGTCGATAGCCACGTCGTCTAACTCCATAGGCCGACCGAATTTGGAGCGGGCACCTGGAAAGATGCTGGTGCCGGTATGAATCATCACAGGCAACCCCCTCTCCTCACAACGTCGGTATATCCGGCCCAGGGTCTCGAGTCCCTGTGTGTACGCGTTGGCGGCATAACATTGGTGGGGAGGGTGAATCTTGAGGCAGCGAATTCCGAGATCGAGAATTTCCTCCACCTGTCCCTCGGGATCTGTAGCGTAAAGCGGGTTGACGCCGCCGAAAGGCAGAAGGCGATCGGGGGCCGCCTGAGCGTATTTCGAGGAGAACACATTCGTCTCATCGTCAAACCCCATCACATCCTGGCTCGGATAATTTATCAGTCCCACGCGCCAGATTTGGTCACTGTCCATCACTTCGAGCAGTGCCTTTGGGTCGTCCATCAACGAAAGCAGCCAATCCCAGTGCTCCTCCTTGCCCCTGCGCATCACTTCGGCCACATGCGGTTTCAGCTGGCGCCACGGCTGGATATGGACGTGAATGTCGGTGACTCCCGGGGCCGTCATTTTCCCTTGAATGCGGCAGTTCTCTTTTCTAGGAACGCAGAGACTCCTTCGTTCTTGTCATCCGAGGAGAACGCCAGGCCGAATAGGGTTAGCTCATGCCTCAAACCCTCGTCCAGCGACGTCCGCACGCTGGCGCGCACAGCCTCCTTGATTAGCTGAAGCGCGACTGGGCTCTTCAGAGCTATCGAGTTCGCCAGCTCTGAGACTCTTTCGAGCAGTTTGTCGGCTTCCACCACCTCGTCGACGAGCCCGATCCGATGTGCTTCGGCGGCGCTGATCATGTCACCCGTGAACAGAAGTTTGTATGCGTTGCCGAGTCCGACGAGACGGGGCAGGCGCTGGGTGCCTCCACCTCCGGGCATTATGCCGAGGTTAACCTCGGGCTGACCCAGCTTGGCTTTGTCCGATGCTATGCGAACATCGCAGGCCATCGCCAACTCACAGCCCCCTCCCAAGCAGAATCCGTTGATCGCGGCAATGACGGGCTTGGGAAACATGTCCACTGCCTCGTACACGGTTGGCTCCTTCATAACGCGGAACTGGTCAACAGGAGTACGGCCCGCGAACTCGCTGATATCTGCCCCCGCAATGAATGCCTTTCCCGCTCCCGTTATGATCACCACTCGGACGTCCCGATCATTCCTGAGATCATTGAGAACGCCGATCAGCTCACATCTTGTTGGTTCGTTCAGGGCGTTCAGCTTGTCTGGACGGTTTATGGTGATCGTGGCGACGTGGTCGCCCTTTTCTAGCAAGACGTTTTCGTGCTTTCCCATTCGTAAAATCCTTTGCCAGATTTCCTGCCCAGGTCTCCCTTCTTGACCATGTCAGTCAAAATCCTGGGTGGTTTGTATTGGTCGTCTTTGAGTTTCCCGTGCAAATGCTTGGCAATGGCCAACCTGATGTCGAGACCAACAAGGTCTGATACTTTGAGTGGTCCCATCGGATGCCCGTAGCCGAGTTCCATCGCTTTATCGATATCGTCGGCGGAGGCAACCGCTTGCTCTACCATACGCATGGCCTCCAGGCCCAACACGACGCCGAGCCGCGACGTCGCAAAGCCGGGTGTGTCCTTCACCTTGATGGCAGTCTTCCCCATTTTGATGGCCACTTCTTCAACCTGCGCTAACGTGTCTGACGAGGTTCCATCGTGCGCGATCAGTTCGATCAACTTCATGATATGAACCGGATTGAAGAAGTGCATGCCGATGACCTGCGCGGGGCGAGTGGTGCACGCTGCGATCTCCCCGATCGGAAGTGACGACGTATTAGTTGCAAGCACGGTATCGACGCTCACGTGCCGTTCTGCTGTCCTGAAGAGTTCTTGTTTGACGCCCAGATCTTCGATAACTGCTTCGATTACGAGGCCCGCTTTCTGTACAGCTTGGCTCAAATCCGATGTACAGGTTATGCGTCCGAGAGCGGAGCGCGCGTCATCTTGTGATATTTTACCGCGCTCAACGCCGTCGTCGAGGTTACTCTTGATCCGGTCAATTGCGCTGCTCAGTATGTCGCGGTTCTGGTCCGTAAGCATGACGTTGTAACCGGCCATTGCTGACACATGGGCGATACCGTGACCCATGGTTCCCGCACCGATAACAGTTATCTGTTTCAATCCAACGTCTTCCTAGCTACGTCAGGTTTGTTTGTACAGACGGCGTCTACTCCCAAGCTTACGAGTTCCATCATACGGGATGGATCGTCAACCGTCCATGCAAAGACCTTACAACCTTGTTCATGAGCGACTGTCAGTAGATCCCCATCGATAAACTGTTGCTGTTGCCACAGCGTGTTCGCTCCCGCGTCGAGCCACTGAAGCTCGGGTTGGATGGGTACTGATACAGACAAAACCCCGTATGAGAAATCCGGACGGCGGTTGGCGAGCCGTCTAATGATGCGGTGGTCAAAGCTGTGAACGTGATAGGTGTCCGGCGTTGGACCTTTGTCAAGACAGTCGAACAGCTGCTCGTCCAAAGCGGGAGGGAGAGCTTTGACCTCGACGTGAACACTCACCGCGGTGCCGAGATCCCCCAGTGCTTCAGTCAACGTCGGAACTTTCTCGCCGTTCCGCAACGGTTCCCGGCGAAGCTCATCCAATGTCACGTTGGCTATTCTCATGCCTCGTATTTCTTCGTCGTGATGCACAACGAACTCACTGTCGGCGGTGCCGTGGACGTCCAATTCGACGCCATCCGCACCCATCTCGACAGCAAGCCGAAACGCTGCGAGGGTATTCTCCAACTCGTACGCAGAAGCCCCGCGGTGGGCAATGACGAGCGCCACCTAATTGAGACTACGTGCTTCGATCCAGTCTGTTTCTTTCTGGAAGCCGATAAGCGTCTTGCAGTCTTCGTCGCTGGGGAGAACAGAGTCCTGGTAAGCTGGATATTTTTCTGCGGTCACCGGCTCGCCGTCGAGCGTGTAGTGCTGGTGGGCGTACTGGCCGATTTTCCGATTGAACTTCATTTCGGGAATCTTGAGCCAACGGTCATGATCTGGGATGTAGCGGTTGAGACGGTCTACAAGGCGCGTTATCTCGTCGCGGTAAAGCTGCCTCGATGTCTCGTTTAGCTGGCCCCTATTCGCTTCTCTCTGATTGTCGCGTTCGTCGAATCGGCCCTTCAGGCCCCAAACATAGGCCCAGTGAGCGGACGACGAATTGTCAGTTCCAAATAGATCGAACGCGGTGGGCACCCATTTATTGAAGTATTTTTGGATTAGCTCCGGCGGTACCCTGCCAGCTTTGATGATTCTGAGCAGACCGTTATTGCCCGTTCCGAGATGGAAGCTCTCTTCCTTGAGCATCGGCCCCATCGAACGCGACAGCGGAGTGAAGGCCGACGTCGAGAGCATCTTGAGCTGGAACTTGCCGTCGCGGTCAATGAACTGGGCGTAGGTGAAGAAGTCCAGCCAGTGGGCGACTATCTCATTAAAGCTGCCGAGCAGTCGCTTCCCTTCGTCGGCCGTGCGTTCGAGCATTTTCTGAGCCTCGCGACGACCCTCGTCGCCAAAGTACTCGCACAGCAGGTACGACATCTGCCAGCCGTGCCGCATTTCCTCGCACATTACGCGCGTAATAGTCTGTAGGTCGTAGTCGCTTGGCGGTGCGACGAGAAGGCCCCTCTGTTGCTCGACCGACGCGAATTCAGTATCGCCCTGGTAAATAATGAGGTTCATCAACGCGTCGCGGATGCGTTGATCGGGGATGTGCATGAGCGTGGGCCACTTCGTCTGTCCTTTATAATGGCCGAACTCGATCTCCGTGACCTCCGGATCGCCGAACTTAGTGTCGAACTTGAACTGTCTCAGCTCCTTGCGCTCGAGCCCGATTGAGTCCTGCCAATAGTAGAAGTAGTCAATCCAGTCATCCCAGTTGTGCACCTTGCGCATTATTTTCTCGCTTTATTTCCCGTGAAATTCAGGTTTACGCTTATCCAGAAAAGCCTGTAGTCCTTCCCTCGCGTCCTCGCTCTTAAAACAAATCAGCTGGTTGTCCAGCTCGATGTCGAGCATCTGCTCAAGCGTGCTTCCCGCGCTCTGGTAAATTGCCTTCTTAGCCAGAGCGGTCGCGACGGGCGGTTTCTCGGCCAAGGCTCGAGCTATTTCCTTGGTCGTGTGTTCCAGTTGTTCGTGAGGGACGATCCTGCTGAACAATCCTATGCGGTACGCCTTGGCAGCATCGATCATCTCACCGCTGAAAATCAACTCGATCGCCTTCGACGGCCCTACCAGGCGAGGGAGAAAGTATGTCCCACCCCAGTCGGGGTGGAGGCCGATACGATTAAATGTCTGCCCAATAGATGCTTTTTCCGACGCTATCCTCAAATCGCATGCCAGTGCTAAGTTGGCACCGCCTCCCGCCGCAGGTCCGTTGATGCTGGCGATAACTGGCTTGCCAGTGCTGCGAATGGTCGTGACCACGTCGCGACCCGCTTCAACTAGAGCTCTGGCGGACTCGTAATCACTCTCCTCAATCAGTTGTCGCATGTATTCGATGTCGGCACCGGCACAGAACGCTCTACCGGCTCCCGTGATCACCAGGACGCGCACATCCGGGTCGGTCGCTAACTCGCGGACCACCGCGGTAAGCTCCTGACGCATTTGCCCTGCGAACGCGTTTAGCTTGTCGGGCCGGTTCAGGGTGATCGTGCCAATCGCGTCGTCGTCGACGTCGACCAAGACGCTCTCGAACTTGCTGGCGACGCCGCTCATACTCTCTCGATAATCATGGCAATGCCTTGTCCCACACCGATACACATCGACGCGAGTCCGTAGCGCCGGTTGGTTCGGCGCAATGCGTGGACGAGCGTGGTGAGCAACTTCGCCCCTGTGCCACCCAATGGATGTCCGAGCGCGATGGCGCCACCGTAAATGTTGACCCGCTCGGGGTCCAGCTTTAGCTCTCTGATGCACGCTATCGCCTGTGCTGCAAACGCTTCGTTGAGTTCGATCAGGTCGACGTCCTCGATTTTCATTCCGGCTCGGTGCAACACCTTCTGCGTAGCGGGTATTGGTCCGAGACCCATACACGAGGGATCCACTCCCGCCACGGCGGACGCAACCACCCTCGCCATCGGTTCCGTTCCGTTCGTGTCTACCGACGATTCCGAGAGAACCAAGAGTGCCGCTGAACCGTCGTTGATTCCGCTAGAATTTCCTGCGGTGACCGTGCCACCTGCCGTGAACGCCGGTTTCAGCTGGCTCAGGCGATCGAGGGTTACTTGGCGATGGTGTTCGTCCCGGCAGAACTCTGTGTCGGGCCCCTTTCGTTGCGGTACGAGAACCGGCACTATCTCGTCATCAAATAGTCCCTCGTCCTGAGCTTGTTTAGCCTTGGTCTGGCTCTGAAGCGCAAACTCATCCTGTTCCGTTCTGGTAATCCCGTACTGCTCGGCGACGACTTCTGCGGTCTGACCGAGAGGGATCGTCCACTCCTCGGGCATCTGCGGATTGACGAAGCGCCAGCCCACAGTTGTATCCGCTGAACTTGGTATGTGGCGATCCCATGGCTTGCTGCTCTTCAGTGTGACATAGGGGGCTCGTGTCATACTTTCCACACCGCCCGCTAGAAACGCATCTCCTTCTGCGGCTTTGATCGCGTGCGCGGAGCTTGCAACTGCCTGGAGTCCGGAGCCACAGAGCCGGTTCACAGTCTGGCCCGGTACGCTGACCGGAAAGCCAGCAAGTAACGCCGCCATGCGTGCAACGTTGCGGTTGTCTTCTCCAGCCTGGTTCGCGCAGCCCATAATCACGTCATCCAGATTAGCCGGATTGAAGTCTGCCCGTTCAACTGCCGCCTTCAGTGCGACCGCTGCGAGATCGTCGGGGCGAACGTCTGCAAGTGAGCCACCGTGAGTACCGACGGCAGTCCGCACTGCCGAGCAGATAAAAGCTTCTCTCAAAGACCCACCCAAACGGTTTTGACTTCGGTGTATCCGTCGAGAGCCACGCGACCTAGGTCCCGTCCATAGCCGCTGGCCTTATAGCCGCCGAACGGCGCGGCCG
>JAZFQE010000076.1:0-7877 GCA_036444955.1 Gemmatimonadales bacterium | reverse complement strand
ATTCGTTGCCCGGATTGGGTGCCGCCATTCATTCGTTGATGCGCGGCGACTCGGCGCAGGCCACGGGAGTTCTGGCGCAGGTCGCCGAGTCGTTACCAGACGAAGGCGGTGGCGCGGACGCCCTTGCTCTGGCGGGTCGCGTTGCGTTGGGGCAGCACCAGTTTGAGCTGGCAGAGCGGCTGCTGTTGAGATCGATCGAACGCGATGTTGATGGGCCGTCCGCGGCAACTGCCCAGTTTGAGCTTGCCAAGGTGTACATCGCGATCGGTCGCCGGACTGATGCGGCCAACCGACTAGAAGGTGTCATCCTCAATTATCCCATGAGCGCCGTGGTTCCCAGCGCGCGACGCCTGCTGGATCGGGTTACGCAAGCGATTCCGGCATCATGAAGCGCCGAGACTTCGTTCGTCTGGTAGGCGGTTCGATTGCCGGATTGGGTGTGGGTGCGCCCCTGCCGTCCGGTCGTACGTCGCGAGCTCGGGCCATGTGGCTGCTTGTTCCGATGGACGACAATCAGTCCGATCATCTTAGAGCCTATGGAGTTGCTTACCGGGCACTGGAGCGGGAAGCCACGGTTGAATGGCTGCTGAATTATCGCGGTGGAAGTTTCCTGGTGCCGATGGACGAGGCTGTCGTTCGGGACGCGGCGCTGTCGGGCGTACTGGTCGAACGGATCAGCGACGCCGATGTGGTGGAGCTTAGAGGCTTGATTATGGCGAGCAACATGGACGCGATTATGCTCGAGAAAGCTCCCAAGGTGGCTGTGTACGCGCCCCCCAGTGCCGCGCCATGGGACGACGCTGTGACGATGGCGCTCAGGTATGCGGGCATAGACTACGACAGAATTTGGGACACGGAAGTTGTTAGGGGACATCTTCCGAGGTACGAGTGGCTGCATCTCCATCACGAAGATTTCACCGGCCAGTACTCGAAGTTTTACCTGACGTACAGCGGAATGCCATGGCTTATGGAGATGGTTCAGCTCCACTCGCGCACCGCCACAGCGCTGGGCTTCGAGTCGGTGCCGGCCTTGAAAACGGCCGTCGCGGTCGACATCAAACGTTTTGTGGAGAACGGTGGATTCCTGTTCGCCATGTGCGCGGCGACGGAGACGCTCGACATAGCGCTTGCCGCGGAGCACGTGGACATAGCGGCTCAGTACAGTGACGGTACCCCTATGGATCCCGACGCCACGGAAAGATTGCAGTGGGGCAAGTCGTTAGCGTTTGAAAACGCGCAGCTGGAGTACTCGGCGGCGATCGCGAGCTTCTCCGATATCGACGGACACCAAGTCAACAATCCCGCCGCGCGCAAGCCGCTTGGCTCGTTCCGGTTGTTCAACTTCAGCGCCAAGATCGATCCGGTTGCGACGATGTTGATTCAGAACCACAGGGACGTGATCAGAGATTTCTACGGCTTGACCACCTCGTTCCAGCGTGAACGCTTGAAGCCCGATGTTACGATCCTCGCGTACGAGGAAGGTGCACCGTGGGTCAAGTACCTACATGGGGAGCACGGCGACGGAACATGGACCTTCCTCGGCGGCCACGATCCCGAAGATCCCCAGCATCAAGTGGGGGACCCGCCGACCGATCTTTCTCTGTATACCAATTCACCGGGCTATAGATTGATCCTCAATAACGTGTTATTCCCGGCGGCAAAGAAAAGAGAATTGAGAACGTGAGCCGTATTCCGTCCGCATTGACCCGTCTCATGGCGGAGGAGATCTCCAACGCAAGAGGTAGAGAAGTGTCGTTCGTTGCGGAGGTGGACGGGGATGGGAAACTCGTGGCGGTGCGGACTGTTGCCCGGGGAACGGTAGACTGTGTGCTGGCTTTGCCCGGCGTCGCCAACCGGGGGGAAATGGTCCTGCACAATCACCCCGACGGCATGCTAGATCCATCCGCAGCAGATCTCAACGTTGCCGCCCAAATGCACGATTCCGGAGTCGGCTTCGGGATCATCAACAATTCCGCTACCGAGCTCTACGTCGTTGTGGAGGTGCCGCAGCCGAGGTCGGTTCAACCAATCGATTCGGTGAAAGTGGCTGACATGCTTGGTAAGGACGGTTCGGTAGCTCGCATGCTTGCCCAGTACGAGGATAGACCTAGCCAGCGCGACATGGCGTCGTATGTCGCCGATGTCTACAACGACGGTGGGATAGCTCTGCTCGAGGCCGGTACGGGTGTTGGCAAGTCGTTTGCGTATCTCGTTCCGGCAGTCGTATGGGCAGAGCGGAATCGCGAGCGCACCGTGGTGTCCACCAACACGATCAATCTCCAGGAACAACTGATCGGCAAGGATCTTCCTTTCTTAGCCGACGCACTGAAGGACGAGCAAGATCGCCCCACGTTCGCTATGCTCAAGGGTTGGCGCAACTACGTGTGCCTGGCGCGACTCGACACGGCTCAGGCCGGTGAGAGTTCTCTGTTCGACGAGGGAAAACAGGGAGAGCTGCGGGAGCTTGCGGATTGGGCTAACAGGACTGCGGACGGCTCATTGGCGGATCTTACAGCGGAACCGTCTCGGGAAATCTGGGATGAGGTTAGTGCCGAACCCGATTTGTGCACCCGTCAAAAGTGTCCATACTTTGATCAGTGTTTCGTGTTCGAGGCCCGCCGCCGCGCGGCGGCTGCCGATGTGGTGGTGGTCAACCATCACCTGTTGGCGGCTGACCTCGCCGTGCGGCGAGAGATCGAGAACTGGCAGGAGGCCGCTGTCCTCCCACCATATCGGCGGCTCATCGTCGACGAGGCCCACCACCTCGAAGACACCGCAACGCAGCATCTGGGATCGCACGTCTCGGCGGTTGGTGTCGGGCGTCTGCTTGCCCGCTTGGAAAGGAACGGTAAGGGGCTGATTCCTACGCTCATTACAGAGCTGTCTACCCGCAACGATTCCCTGAGCGATGCCTCGGCGGATCTGCTGCGAACATCCCTGCTATCAGCGGTAACGAGAGCGAAGGCTCATGCGGAGCGCGTGTTTAGGATTGTGTGCGATTTGCTGAGCGACACTGAAGGACAGCTCAGGCTGGACGATGGGTTCGCTTTGCATCCGATATGGGGACAGGGATTAGACGAAGCGCTGGACAACTTCGTCTCCGTACTCTCAGACATTCGCAACGGGGTCGAGACGATTGCAGACAGGATGGAGTTGGCTGAGGATCCCGACCGGCAGTCGCAACTGCTCCGCGAGCTGCGTGGCGTCGTCCGCAGGCTGGAGGCGGTGCTCGACGGTGTGCGACTAACGCTGCGGCCGGCACCTGAGCTCCAGACCGTTCGCTGGATCGAGCGTCGCGGCAAGCGCCCGCTCGGCAATCTCCCGTTTCCGGTGGCGCTCGAATCCGTACCGCTGGACATCGCGCAGATCTTGCGGGACTCTCTATTTGAGCGCGTGGACACGGTTGTTCTGACCAGCGCCACACTGGCGACCGGCGGCGACTATGAGTTTCTCAAGAATAGAGTTGGCCTGAGTGAGTTAACGGACACGATCAAATACGAGGAGATCCTGCCATCTCCGTTCGACTTCTCAGCGCAGTGTTTTCTCGGTATTCCAACGGACGTTCCGGATCCACGACGCGACGAAGTGGGTCACGACAGAGCCGTTGTTCGTTCTATTGTAGACATCGCAAGCGTTTCTGATGGTGGGATGTTCGTGTTGTTCACCAGTCACGCTGCACTCAGGAGAGTTGCGTCGGCCCTCAGGGAACAGGTCGGTGCCCGTTGGCCTTTATTAGTACAGGGTGAGGGACAACGCGATCACCTGCTGCGCCGATTCAGGGCATTGGGAAATGGTATTCTGCTTGGGACGGACAGTTTCTGGGAAGGTGTGGACGTTCCGGGACCGGCTTTACGCGCTCTCTTGATAGCGAAGCTTCCGTTCCGCGTTCCGACCGAACCGATTACCGCGGCTCGGCTGGATTTGATGCGCGAGCGGGGGGAGGACGGATTTCTCAAATACCAGGTACCACAAGCTGCGCTCAAGCTCAAGCAGGGATTTGGCCGGTTGATACGATCGAAGAGTGACACTGGGGTCGTCGTGCTGATGGACAGGCGAGTTGTTTCACAGGGTTACGGCAAACTCCTGCTCCAATCTCTCCCTCCCGCAGATCAGTTTGTCGGTTGCTGGACCGATGTCAGGAGCAGGATAAATGATTTCTTCGCGGCGCGCAGGGTGGGGGCAGCCGTATGAGTAGAAAGGGTGCGCGCTTGCAGAGCCTGCCGGAATATGCGGTTGCCGGGGTCCCGGCCATCAAGCGGCGACTGATAGAACGCGGGGTAGATGTTATCGACCTCGCCGCGGGCGACGCCGATTTTCCTCCACCTACGATCGCCGTTGAGACCCTGCGCGAGGCGCTCTCCGACAGCAGCCTCAGTCGGTACCCACATCAGTTAGGTCTCATTGAGCTCCGGGAATCCATAGCCGACTACATGAAACGTCGGTTCCGGGTCACCGTCGATCCGATTGACGAAGTGCTCCCCCTCATCGGGTCGAAAGAGGGACTCGCACACTTTGCGCTTGCGGTGATTGACCGTGATGACGTGTGCATCGTGCCCGACCCTGGGTACCCTGCCTATTTGGGTGGTGCTCGCTTCGCGGACGCAGATGTTGAGCTCTGTGCTCTCAGCGCCGACCAGGATTTCCTGCTCGAGCCGTGGGGGTTGTCGCGGAAACGTCTCGATGCGGCGTCACTTGTATTCTTGAACTATCCCAACAATCCCACCGCTGCAGTCGCGCCGCGCGAATATCTCGAGCGCATAGTGAGCACGTGTGCCGAACACCACATCGTGCTGGCCTACGACAACCCCTACTGCGAGCTGACATTCGACGATTATGAAGCGCCCAGCATCCTAGAGATCTCGGGTGGCCGAGAGATGTCGGTCGAGTTTCATTCGTTCTCAAAGAGTTTCGGGATGACCGGTTGGAGGTTGGGTTGGGCAGTTGGAAATGCGGACCTTATCACGTCACTTTCGCGTACAAAAACATACTTCGACACCGGTCCCTTTCTCGCGGTTCAGAAAGCTGGGGCTGCAGTGCTGAATCGGTCCGAAGAATGTGTTCGGTCCGTAAAGAACGCCCTCCGCGAACGCCGGGATGCCTTGGTAGCTGCGATGGCTGAAAACGATTATCCGATTGAGTCGCCCAAGGCGACGATGTACGCGTGGATTCCGCTGCCCGGGGGCGTCACTTCGGCGCCGTTTGCCCGATCTCTATTGGAAGACGATGGTGTAGCGGTACTGGCGGGCTCGGCAATGGGAAGTGGTGGGGAAGGGTTCTTCCGCGTGGCGCTCACCGAGGGTCCGGGTCGTCTCGCGGAGGCCGCACGGCGCATATGTAGTGTGCTTCACGGGGTAAGTGTTTCAAGTGGTAAATCCTAGTTTCGACCTTCCCGGAAACGGGGAGAGAGCGGTAGAGGCTCGTTGGGTGGGGGTGAGCGTCGTCGTTCACCTCTTCGTGCTTTTCCTGATTTCTCTAACGGTCAAGGAGCGAAGCGACTCCGTTCCGTTTCCGGCACTCGCTGCCTTGGCGCGCACGCAGCCCTTTGAGGTGATTGAAATTCCTGTCTACCTGAATCTGCTACCGGTTGGCGGGAGTGATTCACGCGACCTCGAGCCGGGTGCGGCACCGGCGCTGGCCGGGCCAATTGCGCCCGTGGCAGCGGCCGACGGCCTTCCAGCGTCGGTGATTGGTGACAGTATCGGCGACATCTCGCCCTTGGGCTTCGGTCGGACAGTCGCTCAGGCGCTGCAACCCGCGTTTGGTACGGGTACCCTGTGGATTCATCCGATAGAAGTAGGCCCCGCGCGGCAGGATGTGATTCGGGCACTTGGGGAACTAGCTAACCTGGATAGCTTGGTGGCTGAGCGGATCATAGCCTACCTCGATACGGTGCCACCGGACAGCTTCGCCGTGGCGGGCCTGCCTAACTGGACCACGGAGATCGACGGACAGACGTGGGGTATGGATGGGGCTTGGATCTACCTCGGGCCTCTGAAGATTCCGACGGCTTTGCTGGCGCTTATTCCGCAGGTTGGAGGCGACTTCGATCGATCTCAAGCCGCGGCCAGCCTCCAGCGAATGCGTGAAGATATCATAGGCGCCGCTCGACGCGCCGAGAACATGGAACAGTTCAAGGATTACGTGAACCAGACTCGTCAGCGACGGGATGAAGAACGGCGCCAGGAAATGGAAAGAAGAGAGCGGGAGGAAGAGGAGCCAGCGCCCGACGTAGATCTCGTGCCTTAAGTTTTTCCTTGGAAGAAACGCGAGGCTGCACTGAGGCGGCGCAGCGTTTCTTTCTTGCCTACCAGCGGTAACAAGTGGGTGAGCGACTCAGACACAGTCATGCCCGTCACGGCGATCCGAACCGGCTGCATCAGCTTACCGACTTTGAGGCCCGCGCCTTGCGCGAGTTTGCGGAATAGCATATCGAGTTCTCCTTCTGTCCACTCGTCCTCGGCGAGGCTCTCGAGCGCTGCTGCTGAGGTCTCGATTGCGAAGAGAAAAGCCTCCTCATCTTTGTCTACCTGTTTCCTGGCCTTGTCCTCGAATTCGATCTCGTTTTCCAGCAGCCTGAGTTTGAGGTGCTTGACGATGTGGTGGGTCGTGCGTGCGCGCTCTTTCACGACGTCGATACAGCGGTCCACCCGTTCGCGGCCGACTACTTCCGGGTCGACCCCCGCCTTCGGAAGCTCGGTCTCCACCAGCGCGTAGATCTCGCCCGCCGGCATTCTGCTCAAGTATTGGCCGTTCATCCACTCGAGTTTTTGGGGATCGAACACGGCACTCTTCTTTTGCATTCCCGCTAGCGCGAAATCCCGGATCAACTCGTCGAGCTCGAAGTAGAGCTCTCGCTCGTTGCCCGGGCTCCAACCCAGAAGTACGAGGAAGTTGCGCAATGCCGCGGGCAAGATGCCGAGGCCGCGGTAATCTCCAACGGCTGTGGCTCCGTGGCGTTTCGAGAGTCTTCTGCCGTCGGTGCCGTGAATCATGGGAACGTGTGCGAAGATCGGTGACTCGACGTCAAGCGCTCGGTAAATTGCGATTTGTTTGGGTGTGTTCGAGATATGGTCGTCGCCGCGAATGACGTGTGTGACCGCCATCTCCACGTCGTCGCATACTACGGAGAAGTTGTACGTCGGAGTCCTGTCGGAACGAAGGATCACGAAATCCTCGATGTCTGATCCGTTGAAGCTCAAGGTCTCGTGCACTGCGTCATGCCATTCAATCACTTCGCCGGGCATACGGAAGCGCACGGCTCCCTCGTCTATATAGGCGTGTCCGGATTCCAGCAGTCGCTCGGCGGTCCTTTGGTGCCGTTCCAGGCCGTCGGCTTGAAATACCACGTCACCGTCCCAGTCGAGGCCGAACCACTGGAGACCGTCGAGAATCACGCGTGTGTTTTCTTCGGTCGACCTCTCGCGATCCGTGTCCTCAATCCTGAGCAGGAACTTTCCCCCCAGCTTACGCGCGAAGAGCCAGTTAAAAAGAGCGGTCCGCGCCCCACCTACGTGCAGGTAGCCCGTAGGTGACGGGGCAAACCGGACCATCACTTCCGAATTCGCCATCGGGTTTCCGTGTTGTGTTAAGCGGAGAGGGAGGGATTCGAACCCTCGATAGGGCTTTAAACCCTATGCCGGTTTAGCAAACCGGTGCCTTCAGCCGCTCGGCCACCTCTCCAAACCGTGAGTGGTGAGTAGTGAGTGGGGGGGATCACTCAGAACTCGCGTCCAACAATATAAGTGGTAAGTGGTCGGCCCGTCTAAATCTATGGCTCCGCTACCAACTCACGACTCACTACTCACTACTTACCACTCACAACGATAATTTACAGCCATGAGCCACCAGCCTCACGGCAACAGCACGCGCAGGATTAG
>JAZFQE010000075.1:0-4958 GCA_036444955.1 Gemmatimonadales bacterium | reverse complement strand
GATGAGGTGACGGGCTCGAACCTCGCCAAAGCATTGGGAACTATCTAAATTGGCACGGGCCCCAGGGTCAAAACCGTTCCTGCAACCTCACGAGTAACGGCTTCGCCGTAGCCGTGATCCGTCCTCGCCCTATCGGCTTCGCGATCCCGCTCATTATCCCGGCGACCTTGTCCGTAAACACGTCCGTACTCAAAGCAGCGAGGGTTCCGCCCTCATACGAAAAAAGGAATATGACCATATACGAGCTTGAATACGTGTGCCCTACGAAATACTCCCGCAGGTGGACAAAGAAGTAATCGTCACCCTCATCGACCATCTGATGCACTAAGGCATAGGCAGGCCGCTCGTCGACGTCTTTCTTGATGACGTGAAAGGTATGCGTGAGGTCCGGCGAGGTATTCGGGTAGTCAACCAACGCGCTATAGATCTTAGGGCTCCACCTCTCCAGAAACTCCACCTCCTTCTCAAGGAGTCGCAGCTCCTCGGCGGGAGACGAAACTTTACCGCCTTGTCGCAGGTATGGCTCGATGCCGCTTGCACCGGACTCCCGGTATCGCCGGTAGCGGTTTTCAACGATCTTGCCATAGACGGCTGACACTCTGGCCAGCCTTTCGTCTGCCTGGGCCCCCTTGAGATCTTCGGCGATCTGCTGAACGTGCTCTGTTTCGGTGGCGCTGAGATTAAACCTATCCCCGCCCTTGAAGCGCAAGAGCCGCTTCACTTCCTCGAGTTCGGAGGCCTCGAAGTTGACGGACGGAAAAGGTCGATCGTCATGGATCTCCGCCACGGAGATCAATTTTTCTTTCTTCGCCGTCGCGAGCTCTTCCCTGAGCTCATCTGCCACCTTGTTAACTGGGGCATTGACTTTACCTAGAAGGATAACAATCAGGTTACTCTTGCTGACGTCCAGTTCACTATGGTAGCCCTCGACGATCTGGCCCGCCCTCAACGCCTCCAGGTTGCTCGGCTCAAGCTTCACATATCTGAATATCTCCTGGATCGCCGCCTTGGTTTCGGCGGTCTGGCTGCTCCCTGGTGCTGGCAGCAATAGGAGTGTAACGAGCACTGGCCATAAGCGTCGCATCAGTACGTCCTCGTTAAATGGAACCAATGATGCCTATTTGGCTAGAGATAAGCTTGAGCTGTCAAGTTCCGCCCGAATGAGGCGGCGGGGTCGTCTGCGAGGGCCAGCATCACCCTCGCGGCGCGTCGTTGGGCCGCCGGAAGCAGTTTTTTGACTGCTTTTCGTCGTCCAAGAGATCTCAATCTCATAGCTTGCCGTCAAGCTTGAGTTCCTTGAGGCTCTCGCCCAATGGACGCGTCGGTTCGCTGTGGACGAATCCGTTGATGTGATAGCTTCGTCACGTTTAGCCTCTGCGTGCACGCCGTAGTGGTCGATGGGATTGTCTTACTACACAGGCGCAAAGTTGAAAGACTCGAACAGCTGAGCAAGCCGATCCGCAAGCCAGAAAGTCGCGAGCGTACCGATGAAATAGCCGGGTACCGCCCCGCCCCAGTGGGGAAGCCGGTGTTGATAGCGCCGCCACGGGGCCATCATCAGCAGTATTGCAGCCACAAATACGATCTGGCCGATCTCGACACCGATGTTGAAAAACAGCAGCGCGACCGGAATCTCACTGACGGGCAGGCCGAGTTCGGACAATGCGCCTGCGAAACCAAATCCGTGCAACAAGCCAAACGCGAATGCTACCAGCCACGGTCGGAGCGCGGCGAGCCCCGGGTTTCCCTGGTGCAAGCGCAATGCTTCAACGGCCACGAAGACGATACTCAGCGCGATCGTGACCTCCACCGCTGCGCGTGGGAATGACACGAATCCGAGTGTGGCGAGCGCCAGCGTTATGCTGTGCGCCACCGTAAACGATGTGATCGTCTTGACCAGCATCCAGGTGCCGCTCGCCAACAGCAGCAATCCGAATACGAACAGCAAGTGATCGAAACCCGACAGAATGTGCTCGATCCCCAGAGCTGTGTAGCGCTGCATCGCAGCAGTGAAGGACCCGGAGCCAGCTTGCAGGGTCGCCAAATCGACGGTAATGGTGCTGCCTGAACGGGGAATAAACCGGCTTGCCGTCGAGCCGTCAGCCCAGGTGACTGACAGTAGAATGCCTTCCCGTATCCACGGTAAGGTCAGCGTATCGCCGGCCTTTAGCGGGGATTCCGGACAGGAAAACTCGAACGTCGTTTCGCTGCTTCCGCGAAAACCCGCCGGACTACCGCCGAGGCGACAGCCGGTCGGCAACATCGGCGGACCGATCAGGTGCGCAAGCGCTCGGGGCACCGTGACGGTGAGTCTGTACGTACCGGTCGAAACTTCAGTGAGCGTGGCCGGCGAGACGCCGAGGTCGTGGGCGTAAACCGCCAGTCCGGGACAAAACAAAGCACACGGCAAAAGCCATGCTAGGATGCGCGGGTATCTAGCCATCGGGTCGCGTGTCGTCAACGACTATCCGGTATTTCTTCTTCAGTTCACGCACCCGGTCGGTGACGATCTCTCGTTGCCGGGACACGTACCACTCCGTCAGCAAGTGAGGCGACATTTCCTCGAAACTCGGCCGGTGAGACGCATGGCGCTCGGCAACCTTCAGAAAGTGAACACCCCGCGATGTCTGGAACGGTCCATGCCAGCGGTGGTCGCCGATTGCAAGGATCACACGGGCGCTCTCGGCACCAAATACGCTGACGATCTGTTTTTGTGGCAAATGCCTGAGGGTGGGCCCAAGGGCCAAACCTTGGTCGCCGAAACGCGCGTGATCGACACCGCCGTCAAGCTGTTCCAGCAGGTTCCCGGGTACCGCTCCGGGATCAGCGTAGAGTACGTGATGAAACGTGATGGCGGGCGGTGCGGTGAACCGATCGATCTCGGCATCATAGAAAGCGCGCAACTCGTCCGCGCCGGGATCGGACACGTCAGTGCTCAGCAGCAAACGCATCTTGCGGATCAATTGTGTGCGGAAACGCGATGTTCTATCCAAACCGCGCGCATACGCCTCGCGCAGCAGAATCTCCTGCTCGATGTAGTTATCCACGATTTCGGCACGCTCCTCCTTTGTCAACGCCCGTAGTAGCAGATCAGCGCGTTGCTCTTCGAGAAAGCGAATGGTTGTCGCGTCGACGTGGATGTTTTCCTGCTCCGCTGGTGCCCACAGCAGATCGGCAACGAAGATCAACACTGCCAAGACAGCGAAGTGGAACAGTGGATCCCGAGCGATTGTTTTCAGCGGCAGTGCCATGGCGGCAATAAAAAGGGGAGCGCTACATCTCTGCAACGCTCCCTGTGTTCGAGATCCCGGCCTAGTTGCCGGCGTGATCAACCAGTTCCGGATGCAGGTAGTACGGGTCGGTGATGCCTTTCCTGCGCAGCGCCATGCCGACCATGCATTCACGCATCACACGATTGGCGACCAGCGCGGTGGTCTGGTATCCGGGATCGACCAGCGGATTGACTTCCACCACGTCCATGCCGACGATGTCGTTCCCGGTGCACAACCCACGAATCAACGGCAGCACTTCGCGTGTCGTCAGGCCACCAGGCTCCGGGGTTCCTGCGCCCGGTGCGAAAGCCGGATCCAGTGCATCGAGATCGAAGCTGATGAATAGCTTGTCGGTGCCAGTCAGCGCCTCGGCCAGGGCTCTCTTCATAACCGCATCCCAACCCTTCTTCTGGATCTCGGCCATGAAGTGGTAGCGTACCTTGTACTTGCGCATCCATTCGAGCATCTCGGGACCGATCAACCAACCGCGCAAGCCGATCTGAACAAAATTCTCACCCTTGACATGCCCCTCCTCGATCAACACTCGAACGGGAGAACCATGGGTGAGATAGTGCCCGGCGCCTCCCGGTTCCGCGTCGATGTGGGCGTCGAAGTGGATCACCCCGATCTTGCCTTTGCCATGCACCGAAGCCACTGCCGATACATCGGGGTACATCAGCGAATGATCGCCGCCGACAATAAATGGTACCGTACCGGTACCGGCAATCTCCTTCACCAAGTCGTAGACCGCGACGATGGTGCGTTCGGTGCTGAGGAAGTCGACTGGCGCGTCGCCATAGTCCACCACCGTCAGCACGTTGAACGGGTTCACCAGCACGTTCTCGCTGTAGATGTGCGCGAGCTGGCCGCCCCAGGGAATATAGCCCTCCGACGTGCGCACCGCATTTGGTCCAAAAGCCGCTCCGCGACGTCCCGACGACATATCAAGTGCCGCGCCCATGATGGCGACATCGACCTTGCCGGCTTTGAGATCGGCGGGTAGCAATGCGATGGGTTGCTTGAAGAAAGTCGGAATTCCCACGTAGGCCATTCCGCCTTCGCTGCGCTGCACGTTGATGGGGCCCGGCTCACGCTTGGGATCCTTGGAAAAATCCCGAGTCTTGGCCCATGCTTTCAATGTCGGGTCAAAGGGATTCAGAGGAACGGAGTTGGGGTTCTTGCGGATGCGCTCGATCAGGGTCTCACCATCCTGAGCAGCAACCATTGATCCAAGCGCGGATACCGCGAGAACGATCAGAGCCAAAATTATGTGTCTCATGGGACTTCTCCTGTTCCAGTCCACGATTCAACCGAGGTCGTCGCGCCACGGTTAAGTCTGTATACAGCAGGTGGCATAGTAGGTAAACGTTGCCGGTTCGTGGGTGTTCGCGCGATGACTAGCGGGTATATGCCAGCGGCACTATTCGGCAGTCTCGCGCCATTGATTTCGTCATGTTTGCGCAGTAGGCGAGTTGATTCCAGGCTTCCTGACTACGAAGGTGTGCGGTTCTGGCACAGTGACGGGTTCTGTCCGGCGCGCAGCACCAGCGCACGAGATAGGAGTTTAACCCAAGCCTGGATCGGAACTGGACACTTGCAAGCACCAGGGTGAGCTCGCAGATATAACCTCGTTCTAATCCACAGTATGACGACCTATTGTAAAGCTGAGTCTCGCCGGTTCGTGCT
>JAZFQE010000074.1:0-2093 GCA_036444955.1 Gemmatimonadales bacterium | reverse complement strand
TAGGCCGAAGCCACTCGATCCGAAGTGTTCCAAGAAAAACACGTAGGGAACTAGTGCTCCTACGATAGCGGCAACAAGGTATAAAGCCTTCATCTGAAACTGTCCTCCTTACGTACGACGTCTCACTCCCTTACCTGAGTGGCTGCTTTCGGCTATTAGCGGTCATATGCACGTGTCTGCATATTAACTGTTAACGAACGTCTGCTTTCGGCCAAAAGCGGACATTCGCATAATCCACTCGACCGTGAATACGTTAACGGTTAAAGCGGCAGCTTTCCGCCCCGAAAGCGGACATTCTTCCATCAGATTTCCATTAAGGCGTCTCCTCGCTCTGTAACGTGGGGCGATCGAAGGGGAACGTCTCGTTCGCGACCCGTGGATCCACCAGCCCGTCCTTCAAGAACGCGGCCAGATCGTAGTTGTCAATGCCATTGAGACCGAAGAAATAGGTTCCCACATCAGGAATCTCATCGCGGCCGGGGAGTGCAATCCCGCTATCATAAAACAGGATGGCTTCCGGTAAGCGGTTGAACTCGCCGGTGTGCATGTACCTGGCGCGCAGAGCGACGTTGCGCAGACTCGGCACTTTCATCTCTCCCCCATCCTCCTCGTCACCCGTTACGACCTGGCGACCGCGATCGAAGCTTATGAGACGCAGGCCGATGTTTAAGAAGTCGTTGTTGGTAAAGAGCGGGGGTTCGTGACAGTTAACACAGTGAAGCCTTTGAAAACTCCGCCAACCGTAAGCGGCCTGTTCCGTCAGCGCCGTGTCATCGCCGGCCATGTAGCGGTCCCAGGGTGTCTGGTCCGCGACCAGAGTACGCTCGTACGTCGCGATGGCGAACGCGATTCGTACCGGCGTGATTTCGGGATCGTCGAATGCAACCTGGAACAACGACGGGTAGTCTGGGTTCGCTTCGATGGCAGCAGCGACATCCGGTGGGAGGTTTCGGGCCAGCGCTAATGGCCGCACGCCCTCAAGCTTCTCGGTCAGCTCGTCCCAGGTCCGACCCGGCCGCGTCATCTCGACGGGGTTAGATAAGGGGGCGAGCGCCTGGCTCTCCAGAGCACCGCCGCTGGCAATCACCACCTCCCCGGTCAACGGGTCGACGAATTCGGATCTAGCTCGCCCGTCCCAGAACTGCTCGGTTGCCCAGAGCGCCCCGAAGTTTGACGGTGCGATACGCGTCGTCACCTGCGGTTCCCGGCCGAACATCGGGTGTTCCAGGGCCTCGCCGGCTTCGTTCATGGCCACGACTCCGGGTGAGCCCCAAATGTCGTCGATGGTCCTTTCGTCCGTTCCGGTGTGTCTCCCCACGCGGGGGTCCGCACCGCCCGCTGCCGGTCGATGACAGGTGCCACACGCCACGGTGTTGTCGCTCGAAAGCTGCTCGTCCCAGAAGAGCACCTTGCCGAGCACCCGTTTGGCCTCGGTAATGGGGTTCTCGGTCGGAACCGGGACCGGGGGCAGCTGTGCCGAGGCCCCGGTCCAACCGCCGATACCCCCGCAAAGCAGTGTCAACACAACGGCGATTCTTCCTGTCATAGACCGTAGTGTCCCAGTTCTGGAGTCATGTTTCATTCCCTGGCTTTCTAAGGCACCCTGCCCGTGGACTACGAGTCCAGCTCGGAGGAGCCTGCCCATCGTCTGACGGCATATTCCTGACTCTTGGGGTTTGGCGAGCGCAATGCTCGCCGTTGGCACGGCGCTCGGGATTCGTGTACGCCTGCACACGCGGTCGGGTAAACGGCCGTAAGCGGACACTCGCGTCACTCGCAATCTCTATGCACTTGTGCCCGCATCGCAATTAGTCCCTCAACTCGTCATCAATCAATCGAATGACACGCTCGATCGCCGCCTGATCGTCGTATCCCTGTGTCAATTAGAACACCTCTCGATGGAACCGCCAACGTCGGTTTTGGGTCGGCAGCAGACATTCGCATACCTTAGAATCGAATATTTACTGTTAACGAATGTCTGCTATCAGCCAAGCAGACATTCAGATCTCTCACTAATCGCGTAGTCGCGGCCCGAAAGTCTCGTTGCCGCCGAACCAGCACAGCCATCCTCAGAGTTGAAATAGGCACCGGTA
>JAZFQE010000073.1:0-4210 GCA_036444955.1 Gemmatimonadales bacterium | reverse complement strand
AGCTGCCCAGCCGTGGATGCAAGGGAGCCACAGGAACCCAGGCAAGCTATCTAGAACTGTTCAAGGGCGATCACCAAAAGGTCAAAGAACTCGATCGGCGGGTGGCTGGGGCGTTCGACTTCGAGCGCACAGTCCCAGTGACGGGACAAACGTATTCGAGAAAGCTCGACTTCCAGATCTTGTCCGCACTGTCCGGGGTGGCACAGAGCGCTGCGAAGTGCGCCACCGATGTGCGTCTCCTGCAGCACGAGGGCGAGATACTCGAACCGTTCGAGATTGATCAGGTCGGATCCAGTGCCATGCCTTACAAGCGCAACCCTATGCGCTCGGAGCGAGTCTGCGCTTTGGCCCGGTATACTATTTCCCTCGCCGAGAACCCAGCTTATACAGCGGCGACGCAATGGCTCGAAAGGACGCTCGACGACAGCGCCAACAGAAGGCTCGTTTTGGCCGATGCGTTCCTCTCGGCCGACGCAACGCTGGTTTTCCTCAACAACATATGCTCAGGTCTCGAAGTGAAGGAGGGCACGATAAGGCGCAATGTCGGCCTGGCGATGCCGTTCATGGCAACCGAAAGATGGCTCATGCTAGGCGTCGCCACAGGCGGAGACCGGCAGGAGCTCCACGAGATAATACGGAAACATAGCCTCGCCGTGATGGCGGCGCTGGAAAACGGTGCGGAAAACGATCTGGTGGAGAGGCTGGCATCTGACCCTGCGTTTTCAAACATCGATACTGACGCTCTAACCCAGGAGCTAAGTCCCGAGCGCTATGTGGGCCGTTCCGCCGAACAGGTTCAGGAGTTCGTAGATGAGTGGCTGGATCCGCTGATGGGCAAGTTGGAGAGATTTCGAACCCCTGACGAAGCCAGCGTGACCGTGTGACGCTGCCGCTACTCCTCGAAAGTAAACTTCCTCTGCCGCTCGTTAGGAAGGGAAAAGTACGAGAAGTATACGCGGTGAATGACGAGCAGCTCCTCCTAGTAACCAGTGACAGAGTCAGTGCGTTCGACCTTGTGATGCGGCAACCCATACCGTTCAAGGGGGCGGTGTTGACTCAAGTGAGTGCGTATTGGTTCCGCCTCCTCAGGGATGTTTCGCCGTCCCACTACGTTAGTAGCGATGTCAACGGTATCATCGCAGCGATTCCCGACCTCGCCCCGTACTGTGACACGCTGGCGCTTCGATCAATGCTTGTAAGGCGCACGGATCCGATCCCCTTCGAGTGCGTGGTGAGGGGGTTCTTAGCCGGATCAGCTTGGGCTGAGTACAAGGATAATGGCACGCTGGCAGGAGAGCCGCTTCCGCCTGACCTTATCGAGAGCCAAGAACTTGTACCGCCTATCTTCTCACCAGCCACAAAGGCGCACCGCGGGCACGATGAAAATGTGACCTTTGACACCTTGCGCAGCAGCCTACCTCCGGGTATCGCCGAGGAACTGAGGACGGCTAGTCTACGCCTCTACGAACGTGGGCGGCGGGCGGCTGCAGCCCAAGGGATATTAATCGCCGATACAAAGTTCGAATTCGGCACGGATTCCCACGGCGAGTTGCTCCTAATCGATGAAATATTCACGCCGGATTCCTCCAGATTTTGGGACGCGGATAAATACCAGGTAGGACGAAGTCAGCCGAGCTTTGACAAGCAACCCTTGAGGGATTACCTCGAGCAACTTCGGGAGGGCGGAGCTTGGGACGGTTTGCCGCCGCCGCCGGACCTTCCACCTGACGTCGTTGCCAGCATGAGCGAACGATATTTGGAGGCTTACACCAGAGTAACGGGTGAGACCCTGGCTATCGATCAATGAGAATCGCGCGAGAAGGTAGACCGCTTATCGCAATTGGATTCCTCGTCTTGCTGGTGCTGGTTGCTGTGGCGGTGGGCTCGAACAATCCTGTTTCGTACATGGCACTGGGGCTGTGGGCGCCGGTAGCTATATGGATTCCCGTATTCTTCCGCGACCCTCATCGGGACGGGCAGCGGGGTGATGAGCTTATCATCGCTCCGGCGGACGGCGTAGTGGTCAGTGTGGCGGACATTGAGGAAGACGAATATCTCCACGGTCCGGCCAAGCGAGTGTCGATCTTCATGAACGCCTTGAACGTACACGTCAACCGACATCCCATTACCGGTGTCGTCGAACACCGAAGGTACCGGCCCGGTCGCTTCTTCAATGCGTCGTTGGACAAGGCGAGTATACACAACGAGCGGATGTCGTTGGGTGTTCGGGGTAAGTACGGACCCATTCTCGTGCGACAGATAGCCGGACTCATTGCTCGACGTATCGTGGCCGATCCGCTGCCGAACTCCACAGTGCGCCAGGGTGAGAGATTGGGTATTATCAAATTCGGTTCGCGGGTAGATGTCTTCATACCTCGCACCGGTGAGCCAACGGTTGACGTGGGAACAAAAACGCGGGCTGGGATCACAGTCATCGGACGTTGGAAATGAACCGCTCACCCCACAAGAGAGACGTGCGACGCGTCACGGTGATTTTCCCTAGCATCGTAACGCTGTCCAACCTGTTTTTCGGCATGTGGTCGATAGTGCTCGCTACGCAGGGCGAGTTCTATCGGGCCAGCTGGTGGATCGTCATTGCCGGCGTTCTCGACATGCTGGACGGCCGTATAGCCCGGATCAGTAAGACGGGAACCCGTTTCGGAGGCGAGCTGGATTCGCTGGTGGATCTAGTGAGCTTCGGGCTGGCTCCGGCTCTGCTGATTTCGTACCAATTTTTCTTTGCGCTTGGGCAATTTGCGTGGCTGTTTGCATATGGGTTCGTGGTGTGCGTGGCGTTGAGACTCGCCCGTTTCAACATACAGCAATCGGATGAATCGACGTCGACGTTCTCCGGCCTACCCTCGCCAGCCGCGGGAATGACGTTAGCCACCTATTATCCCTTCACGCAGACCGCTTTCTTCCAAACGCAATTGTCGCACCTGCCGTGGTCTCAAATTCTCATTTTCCTAACGATCACTCTCAGCCTAGCGACGGTTAGCAATGTCTCATATGCCCGCCTGCCGAAGATCGGAGTCAAGTCCGTGCGAGGACTGCTCGGGTTGGCAACCCATATCATCATCGTCGCATTCGGAATCTGGCAGCGCGATATCTTCTTTTTCCCGCTAGGAATAGCATACGTGCTATACGGCCTGAGTCGTACGGCAGTGGTCGGACTCGTCGAAAGAGGGGAGGACCGGGAAACCCAAGATGCGGCCGCCATGCTCCAAATTCACGATATTGAGACTAAGGGACGGAGACAGAGTCCGAAACACAAATAACGCAAAAGCATCACATGCCCAAGTTTGAGGTTGAAGTCAAAGTCATGCCGAGAGCCGGACTACTGGATCCGCAAGGTGAAGCCGTTGAACACGCACTATCAGCCCTCGATTTTGCAGACATCGCGGAAGTGCGCGTCGGGCGGGCGATATCAATCCGATTGGAACGGCGAGATCGAGAAACCGCCCTCGCCGACGCGAGGGAGATGTGTAACAAGTTCTTGGCCAACCCGATTACCGAGGACTACTCGGTTGCAGTAAGAGGGAGCTCGTGACTACGGTAGCCGTTGTAAGGTTCCCCGGGTCTAACTGTGACGAGGATACCTTCAGAGCCGCTCAGAACGCCGGTGCAGATACCCAGTACATCTGGCACCGCGAGGAGTCACTGGGGAATGCAGACATCGTGATCTTGCCCGGCGGATTCGCGTACGGAGACTATCTACGAGTCGGCGCAATTGCCCGGTTCAGTCCGGTAATGAAAGCCGTAGAGGCCCACGCTACAGAAGGAGGACCCGTGCTAGGAATCTGCAACGGGTTCCAGATACTATGCGAAGCGGGATTGCTTCCCGGGGCCCTCGTGCGCAATCGGGACCTCGCGTTCCTCTCACGACCGGTACGGGTCACGGTTGAGTGCATAGATACGCCTTTCACGAGCGCCTACTCGACGGGCGACACATTCGAGATGCCGGTGGCCCACGGTGAAGGATGTTACGTCGCTCCGCCGGACGAACTGCTCAGGATCGAGCAAGAACAGAGAGTCGTTTTCCGCTACCTCGGAGACAACCCCAACGGGTCGGAACACGCGATTGCAGGGATAGCCAATAGTGCACGCAATGTGGTCGGCATGATGCCCCACCCCGAGCGGGCTGCCGATCTATTGCTTGGAGAGGCACGCGGCGCTATCGTATTCGAGTCGTTCATGAAAATCGTGGAAG
>JAZFQE010000072.1:0-2125 GCA_036444955.1 Gemmatimonadales bacterium | reverse complement strand
GTGCCCGTGTACGGAACCATCAGCCCAAGGAGCTTGCTGAACAGAAACCTTCCGCTTGGCAAAGGACTGAGTCGTTTCCACGCGCGTGCGATTCTCGCACCGTGTGAGTCGTGTGATTCGGTCATCGGTGCCTAGCTAGTTGGTTGTTTGCCTGATGCAGTTTTCGCTCGCCAAATATGACAGTTGGTCATGCGCTTCGCGCACGGGTGTCACCGTTCACTGTCAGAGCAAGGTGGCGGAACAGCGTTCCAGTTGTTTGCGGCAGCCGTGTGGGTCTGCAGATCGCGAACACGTACCGATCTGGGCGAATAATAGCTACCGACCTTCTCGATCCAAACCATCTTTCCATTTGACCGGTGACGTCGTAGCCGATGGTTGTATGCTCACCGCCTGTCTCTTGGGCTGTTGTATCCCAGTGCGAAGGAGCACGAAGTTCGACGTATGTCGTTCCGAGGCGCTCAAGTGCTTGGTGATGTTTGTCGTGCACGAACTCGCGAGGGTCGCACTCCCATCCCAAGACCGCGAACCCGTTGCCGAGCGTCTCGTCGAGCAGCATCTCAACGCCCGCGACGCTCTTGATTTTCGGTTGCGGAAGGAACTGACCATTCCTCCTGCCAATGGGATCCAGCAGAAAACCGGTCGCGACGACACCTCGCCTCAGTCGTGCGGGATATACCAAGCGGTTTTCTCTGATCATTCGCTTGAACCACGGCCACCGATTTAGCAACCGGAGGAGACCGTTGCGAATCATTGCCAGCGACGGGTTGCGCAACTGCACCAGTATTCGTGACCAGAGCGCGACCCTGTTGAGTCGCCGCACCTGCCGCCTTCGCTCGACTTCGTAGCTGTCCAGTAGGCGCTCCCGCGCTGCCCCTCTCACCACCAAATCGAGTTTCCATCCCACGTTAGCCGCATCTCGCACGCCGTTACTCACACCCTGGCCTGCGAACGGTGGTGACACGTGGGCAGCATCGCCGAGAAGTAGCACACGTCGATGCCTCCACGAGCTGGCCACTCGACTGTGGTAGGTGTATACGGCCACCCGCCTAATGCGGACGCCATCCAAGCCAATGCGTTGCTTCAGCAGCTCCCTAACGTAGGCGGGGTTCGTGATATCCGACGGATCATCGCCGGGCAGTAGCATCCACTCCCAGCGGTAATGATTCTTGGCGAGATAGGTGAGGACCTGTGGGCGCGCCGGATCGCACACAAACCGAAAGACTGGGTTGGTGGGCGGCGATTCTGCCTCCGCATCGGCTACCAGCCAGCGCTGGACGTAAGACGTACCGGGGAAGGAAATGCCGAGGATTTGCCGCACGATGCTCCTGCCGCCGTCGCATGCGAGCAGCCAAGGTGCGCGAATTTTTCGCACCTCGCTTCCCTCGCCTGTCGTGGCGATCGAAATTTCGACATAGTCTTCGCGGCACTGCAGCGTTTTTAATTCGTGGCCGAGTAGCTGTTGGACGTGAGGAAACCGCCTCGACGCTGAGCGGAGAGTTTCGCTGAGTGTTGGTTGATGGAAGAACGCGAGAGTGTCACAGCCGTAAGGGTATTCGCTGGGATGAACCTCTAGGAAAAGCTTCTGGTCAGCATCGACGAACTGGGCTGCCTGGCCCAATGTAAGGTCTCTCTTGATTTCATCGAGTAGGTTGAGGCTCTGCCACACCCTTAAGGCATCGCCGTCCAGCGCTCCGGCTCTCGGCGCGTCACTGATCTTGGTATCCCGCTCAATACAGAGGGTGCTAACTCCCCGCTGGCCCAGAATGTTGGCGAGTGTTGCTCCGGTGGGTCCGAGTCCAACAATTATGACGGATGGGTCTGACTCACTGGCTTGCCAGCTATCAGCCATGGGCTCGTACCCGGGGGATAAAGCGTGGCTTGCCGCCCATGGCTTCCCGATAGCCGGGCAGTGAGAAAAGGAGTTTTTCCTCTGCTCTGATCCTGAAAAAGAGAACGACCGCGTTGGCGGAACTCAGGAATAGGGCGCTCAGCCAAGCGGTGTGGATAAGCGGTATGCAGGCCAGCTCAATCACCACTGCTAGGTAGTTTGGGCGGCGGATGTATGAATACACTCCGCGACTCACCACGGCTGCGGGTCGCACGATGCGGACGTTCCAACTCGGGC